>CAXIBS010000124.1:0-6896 GCA_964022585.1 uncultured Colwellia sp. | reverse complement strand
ATTTAACCGGTTTGCCCAATCGTTTTTTAGCGTTAGATCGCTTGTCTCAAATGCTTAATGAAACTGAACGTAATGATGAAAAAACGGCGGTACTGTTTCTTGATTTAGATGATTTTAAAAAAGTTAATGACACATTAGGGCATGATGTTGGTGATAAGTTACTTGTAGAATCTGCAGTACGCTTGAAAAAAACAATCCGAAAAGAAGATACCTTAGGACGTTTAGGTGGTGATGAATTTATTTTACTAATACGCAGTTTAGAAGGCGATCACACTGCGTCAGCTATTGCAGAGAACTTGCTCGAAGCTTTTAGAGAACCTTTTGAAATTGATGGCAGGGAGCTTATACTAACGTTAAGTATTGGCATTGCCATGTCTCCTGAAAATGGTAAAGATACTTCCAAACTATTACGTAATGCTGATACAGCAATGTATAAAGCAAAATCGTTAGGGCGTAATACTTATTCGTTTTATACCAAAGAAATGAATACTAAGATGCTACGTAGACTTGAAATAGAAGGTCAAATGCGAGGCGCATTAGCTCGTGGTGAGTTTGAAGTTAATTATCAGCCGCAGATTAACACGCTCACAAGAGAAGTTATTGGTGCGGAAGCTTTATTACGATGGCATAACCCTGAATTAGGCCATGTTTCACCAGCAGAATTTATTCCCATTGCTGAACATACCGGTTTAATTGTACCCATTGGTCAGTTTGTACTAGAACAGGCTTTATCATTTTTAAATATTTGGCAGACCAAACACCAAAGCTCTTTAAGAATTGCGGTTAATTTGTCCCCCCGCCAATTTAGAGACAATAGATTATTAAGTTTTATAGAATCAGCACTTACTAATGCCGATATTGATGCAAGTAATCTTGAATTGGAAATCACTGAAGGTGTATTAATGATAGGAAAAAGTTATATAGATAATGCACTGGTGAAGCTACATGAATTAGGAATAAAACTATCAATGGATGATTTTGGTACGGGATATTCTTCATTAAGTTATTTACGACAATATGCTTTTGATATTCTGAAAATTGATAGATGCTTTATCACCAATATCAACAATAATAAGTCTGATTGTGATTTAGTTAAAGGAACTATTGCCTTGGCACATAGCCTAGGTTTGAAAGTGGTTGCTGAAGGGGTTGAAACTAAGGAGCAATTTGAGCAATTAAATCAGTTAGCCTGTGACTATATACAAGGTTATTATTTTAGTAAGCCGATAACATCTCAACAATTGCTAGAGTTTACTGTGGAAGTGTAATAGCGCTATTTTAACTAATTATGTCAGCAAAATTTGCTTTACATAGGTGAGCTAAATCTTGTGGTGATAACTCAATTTCTAAGCCTCGCTTACCCCCACTAACGAAAATAGAGTCAAAACCTTGTGCACTTTGATCAATTATCGTCGTTAATTTTCGCTTCTGTCCTAATGGACTGACTCCCCCTAAAATATAGCCAGTACTATTTTGTACCTGATTAACATTTGCCATTGTTACTTTTTTTACCTGTAAAACTTTGGCAATGGATTTTAAATTTAATTTATATTTAACAGGTACTATTGCAACCACTAATTGCTTGGTATCAGTGCTAATGATAAGAGTTTTAAATACTTGTTTAGCATTAAGATATAGCTTTTCTACCGCCTCAATACCAAAAGAATCTACAGTCGAGTCATGTTGATATTGATGTGTTTTAAATGATATTTTGCTTTTCTTAAGTTGTTTAATTGCAGGTGTCATCTACTTTTATCTCTTTAATGATTCATAATATTTAATGGCTTAAACACCTTAATAAGGTAGAATTATCAATATATTATTTCCTCAATATTCTCTGTAGCTCTTATGCGTATTATTCACACATCTGATTGGCATTTAGGTCAATATTTCTATGGTAAAAGCCGAGCTGATGAACATCAACAATTTTTAACTTGGTTGATAGCAGAAATTGAACAAAATGATGTTGATGCTGTTATTGTAGCAGGTGATATTTTTGATACGGCTACACCGCCAAGTTATGCAAGGCAAATGTATTTCAATTTTATCAGTGAAATACAATCACTAAATTGTCAGTTGATAGTATTAGCTGGAAATCATGATTCAGTTAGTATGTTGGCGGAGTCAAAAGAATTATTAGCGGCATTATCAACACGTGTGATAGCTAATGTGAGTAATTTAGCAGATAAAACTAATTTAGCTGAACAAGTTTTTGTATTAAAAAATAAGTTACAAGAGCCGAAAGCGGTTATTTGTGCTGTACCTTTTATTCGTCCTAGGGATATTGTTAAGAGTCAGCAAGGGCAATCTGCCCAAGAAAAAACATCAAGTTTACAACAAGCCATTGCAACACATTATCAAGCTTTATTTGAATATGCCCAGCAACTTGTTGTAGAGAGTAAATTAAAGCTTCCTATTATTGCGACAGGGCATTTAACTGCTCTAGGTGTTACTACATCTGACTCTGTCAGGGATATATATATAGGCACTTTAGAGGCTTTGCCTAGCAATGCATTTCCTGCGGCTGATTATATTGCGCTAGGACACATTCATCGTTCTCAAAAGGTTGGTAAAACTGAGCATATTCGTTATTGTGGCTCGCCCATCCCGTTAAGTTTTGACGAAGCAAAGCAGAGTAAACGAGTGCTCTTAGTAGACTTTAAAGATAATTTATTGGACTCTGTCACAGATATTATAGTGCCTTGTTTTCAACCACTTAGTTTGGTTAAAACGAGCTTACATGAACTTAGTGAAGTAGTTAAAAATATATTGGCAGAATTAAAGCTTGAACAGGATAAAAAGCTTTGGCTTGATATTGAGCTGACTGATAGTGATCATTTAAGTGATTTACAATCTAGAATATCACTATTAGTGGAAGATTATCCGGTTGAAATATTATTAGTTAGACGTGCCAAGCAAGTTCGACAACAGCTAGTAAAGGCACAACAGGATAACAGCACGTTAAGTGAATTGAGCCTTGATGAGGTTTTCAACTCTCGCTTACAACAAGAGGTTTATTTTAATCCTGATATAGAAACAGAAAGTGGAGACGAAGCTACTAGTTCTCCACGTGTGAATGATCATAGAGATAGATTGCAAACCTTATTTAAGCAAACGGTCGCACAGGTTTTAGCTAAGGAAAGCAACTAATGAAAATATTGCGATTGCGATTTGAAAATATTAACGCCTTGAAAAATGCTTGGTTGTTAGATTTTACTCAAGCACCATTTGATACTAATGGTTTGTTTGCTATTACCGGTGCTACTGGTGCTGGCAAAACTAGTATACTCGATGCAATTTGTTTAGCTTTGTATCATGAAACCCCTCGAATAAAAGTATCAGCAAGCCAAAATCAATTAATGACACGCTATAGTGCAAATTGTATGGCAGAAGTTGAATTTGAAGTAAAAGGTAAAGTTTATCGTGCTTTTTGGAGCCAAAAGCGAGCCCGTAACAAGATGGATGGTAATTTATTAGCGCCTGTTGCGCAATTATCTATTTTAAATGACGATGATACGGGGACTATCATTGCTGAAAAGTTGAAAGAAGTAAAAGATACGATAGCACAAATTACGGGTTTGAATTTTGCTCGTTTTACTAAATCAATGATGTTATCTCAAGGTGAATTTGCTGCTTTTCTAAATGCACCAGCAAATGAAAGAGCACAACTACTAGAACAACTAACAGGCACAGAGATTTATGGTGACATCTCTAAGCAAGTTTTTGAAAATCATAAAGAAGCTGAAAAGTCTTTACAGTTATTACAAGCAAAAGCAAAAGGGGTAAACTTACTTTCTCAACAAGAAAGAGCTGATCTTCAGCAACAGTTAGCTACCTGCGAACAAGTAAGCAAGCAAATATCACTAGAGCAAGCAAGTTTATCTGCGCTACAAAACCATAAGCGCTTAAAAAACAATCAAAATAAGTTGTTAACACAAGTTGAAACACTAACAGAGCAAAGTCAGCGAGCACAACAAAAAGTTATAGCCAGCCAGTTACTTATTGATGAACAAATAGCTCAACAAAAAAAGCAACAAGCTCAGTTTGATATTATTGAAAATAAGTTGATAAATGATATTTTGCCACTTGATAGTGAAATAGCCCATCTTAATGCTCAAAAAGATAACCTAACACAACAAATTGAAGCGACTACACAATTATTAAACAATAGTAAGGAAGATCAGCAGCAAGTACAAAGGCAAATAAGAGGGCTGTTAACTGAAGTGGCTGATATTGAAGGCTATTTAGTAGCTAACCAAGGCTTAACCAACATTAAAGAAAAATTACCTTTATGGGAAAGCCAAGTTAGTACTTTAGAACAGTTAAGATCTACAGTTAAAGAGAAAAATAAAGAATTACTTTCAGCACAAGAATTAACTAAGCGCTATATCGATGAGCAAAGTCAGTCTCAACAGTTATTTAATAAAAACCAACAGCAACAACAAGTATTATCTGAGGAAATATCAACTCAGAAGACACAATACGATCAGGTTATAAAACAGCATGGTCCTTTATTAGCTCAAGTTGATCTTGCCGGTGTTAATGATCAAATATCAGCTGATGCAATCAATGATAAAGTACATAATGCTCAAGCAGAACAAGCTAGTTACGCACAAGCATTACAGTTGTCTAAACGTTATAATAAATTGTTGCTTGAACAAGAAAAAATAGCTAGTCAAAACAAGCAATCGAAAGGTGAACTTGAAGCGTGTCAGAGTAAGTTAGCAGATTTTCGTATCCAATTTTCAGTGCTCAAACAGCAGAAAAGAGATGTAGAAACCTTAATCGCTCAGCAACAGACTATTATGGCACTGAGTGATCACCGAGCTAAATTACAACCTGAGCAAGCATGCCCGCTATGTGGTTCTTTAGATCACCCCGCTATAACGCAATATCAAGCAATTAACCTTGATGAGCACCAACAGCGTCTGCGTATATTAATGAATAACTTGGATGAATTGGAAGTTAAAGGAAAAGAGATTGCTAATCGCCAAAATCAGCTTGAAAGTATCTTAACAAGCAACCGAGAAGTGGCAAATAACCAAGATATAGATCAGCAAGAATTACAAGCCAACTTTGTGCAGTTGTTACTACCTAAATCACTTAACTTAGCGCTACATAAATTTACTGAAATAGAGCAAACGAATAACACAAGTTTGTTACTAGTACAGCAGCTTAAAAAACTCTATCAAGATGTTAGTCAATTTAGCCAGCAGAGTATTACAAGTAAGCAGCAATTACAGCAAATAATGCAATTGTCAGATAAAGCTCAACATCAAATGGTGTTGGTGCAGGAAAAGCTTAACTTTAACCAGCAAGGAATAACAGAGCAAATTAGCGCCATTGAACAGTTAAAAATGCAAAGAAATAACATTGAACTTGCACTATCAGATGATATTAACTCGATGGAAATAGAGCAATTTTTAACGACTTCTTATGATGAGGCTAATTTATTTCACTCTTGTGCTTGGATAAAAGGGCTAGCTCAACAAGTTGCTTTATTTGAACAAGCAACAGCAAAGTTATCACCCATTTCTTTGAAGTTAACAGCATCTGAAAAAGAGGAAGCTTTACTCATTGAAAAGGTAAAACAAGCATCAGAAACATTGACGTCACTAACCAGTCAATCTGTAAGTTTGAATGAGCAATTAAAGTTAAAAAACAAGTCACGCGTTACCTGTTTTGTTAGTTTGGGCTATCTGGATGTTATTAGTCAATCAGTTGATTATATAAGAGAAAACAACAAAAGCAGTAGTAAGGAACTTCATGAGAAGTTAATTGCTTTACAAAATGCTCACCAAGCTGTTGAAGCTCAATTACAGCAGCTTTTAGGAGAAGAAAAGCGTATTAAAGCACAAGTAATTGATAGCGAGAATGATATAAAGCAAGCTGACACATTAGTGAAGTTATCAATAGAGAAAAGTGAAAGTGATTTAAGTGAACTACAAGCAATTGAATTTGAAATGTTTGAGCAGCATCTTCAACAGTACACAGAAAAAATGAAACAAGCACAACTGGAGTTAGGAAAATATGAGCAAGCACTTAACACTGATTCACATAATAAAACCCAGCAGCAAAATTTACTCTCTCAAATAACAGCGGAGCAAAATGCATTAGATGATTTAGCCTATTTAACCCGGTTAATAGGCTCAGCTGACGGCGCTAAATTCAGACGCTTTGCGCAAGGGTTAACCCTTAATCATCTGGTGTATTTAGCTAATGAACAACTCAATAAACTTGATGGTCGTTATCAATTACAGTGTCAGCAAGATGAAACCTTAAGCTTATCTGTTCTTGATACGTGGCAGGGCGATAGTATCCGAGACACCAAAACACTTTCTGGTGGAGAAAGTTTTTTAGTTAGTTTGGCGTTAGCACTAGCACTTTCTGATTTAGTCAGTAGTAAAACCAGTATAGATTCACTTTTTTTAGATGAAGGGTTTGGCACACTAGATAACGACACTTAAGAAGTTGCTTTAGATGCCTTAGATAGTTTAAATGCTACTGGAAAGATGATTGGCATCATAAGGCATGTAGAAGCTTTGAAAGAACGCATATCGGTTCAAATTAAGGTTGAAAAACATAGTGGTTTAGGTTTTAGCCTTTTAGATAAACAGTTTGCTGTATCATGAATAATTTACATCAGATAGGATAAATACCAGTGGAAATTTGGATTTATTTCACCTTACTTGCGGCAACTATGCAAGCTGTTCGCACTGCTGGCCAAAAACAACTTTCGGGTAAGTTAAATGCAATGGCAACTACTGCTGTACGCTATGTTTATGCACTTCCTTTTGCATGGATTTATCTTATATGGATGTTAAATTTTAAAGACACTCAAGCCCCCCCATTAAACAATGAATTTTTATTTTATGCATTGATTGCCTGTATAACAC
>CAXIBS010000123.1:0-6935 GCA_964022585.1 uncultured Colwellia sp. | reverse complement strand
GTTACTTTGATTTTGAAATACATCAAATTACTCCTTTTGGTCGCTCAGTTTACCTTGTAATACCACTTTCTCAATCTATTGTTGAATATGATGTTTACCGTAAATATACGCCTGGCAATGGTTGGCAAGACTTTGTCGTTGATGCAAATAATGCCGTTGCGTCAAGTGCAGATGTTAATGGTGTTTGTCCGCCACCACAGAGTGATTTGTATCAAAATGGTTTAACTATTGGTGATAAGTGTTTACGTTTATTTATTGAAGATGGTGGTGTAAATGACAGTGATGGTATTGCCAATGGTGTTATTGATGATCCCGGTGGCATTGCTGTTGTTTCTAACGACATTATAGCAAGAGACACTGAACCTGAAAAATCAAGCAGTGGTAGTTTTTCTTATTTATTTACTTTGATGTTAGCACTAACCCTTTGTATTAGGATTTACGTTCGCTCAGCTAAATAATTCAGTTTTATTGTCTCAATTGATAAATAACCAACCATTACCGAAATTAACGTTCAGTTATTTAAGGTAATGGTTTTATTTTTATTTTATTAATTCACTTGGTTCTCAAAGCGCATTGTGTATTCATCATTTGTATTGACTACTTTTTCTAAAATAATAAATTGGTCTTTACTGTCTTCGTTTAATGTTAGTTCACTTGATGAAAGAATGATCTCACTACTATCAAGGCTACCAATAACATAAACAGTGTATGTATTATTTAGTAGGTTAACAGAGCTAGGTTGTGCAAAAATAGCTGTTAGCGATTGATCTGCTGTATCCACATCTTCATCACTTCGTACAAAGTAGACTTTGATACTAGAAAAGTCATTAATAAACTCATCCTGATCTATTAAGTTTATTACGTTCATTTGGTGGCTATAAATGCTATTACTTAGGCTATTTTCTACTACTAATGAATTGATCACAATTTCGGTATTATCAATAAAACCGTCTCCATTTTCGTCTATGTCACCATCTTCGTCTTCATCTACTGCTTCTTCTAATAAATAGAAGAAAACAGTTTTATCTGTATTTTCATTTAATGACAATAAATGGTTACTGATTAGTGCATTTTGTGTGGTGGGCTCAACTAAGTTCATACTATAGTCACCTGAGTCGATTACAAATGACTGACTAAATTCGCCAAAGTTTAAGGAAGCAACTTCTGGTGAATCATCGATTCCATTAATATGAAAGTCAAAACTGTTGTTATAGTCAGCTAATTGTTCGTGTTCAATGATGGCATTGAATATACGATAGCTTGCTTCTGAATTAGTATCAGAATATTCAGTTATAGATGAAGTAGAGATTATATCTAATAAAAATGGAGATGAACCAACACCGGTATTGTCTCTTATAACCATTATATATTCAGAAGCGTATGGAAAATCAATATCTTCAGAAGTAAAAAGTACGTCATTACTGCCTGCATTTGTAAGGTAGAAATTATAGCCGTCTTGAGCTATTTTATGGTTAACAGACATTTCTTTGAACGTAGTCTCACTTAATAATACAGCCTCATTGAAAGTTTCATGTGATTCAGAATAATACATATCTATCTTGTCAGATAAGGAATTCATATTGAGTACTCTTATGTTAAAAACCTCATCGTCCGTATCCTCTTCAAGCTCATCAGAATCTCTAACAGGAAGCTCGTAATATAAAACTTCAGGAGCTCTAATATCGTCTGTTACAACAATAAATTGCACAGTATCAGCCTCAACTTGTAATTGATTTTGGTGCACTATTTCTAAATCATATACGTTGTTATATTCATTTTGCCAAGCTAGCTCAATGTCATAAGTATCACGTTCATAGGTTAAGTAACTACTAACTTTGCTAAATAGTATTGGTGAATGTGTATTTTCATCATAGTCATCATCATCATATTGATCGACTGTTAAATACACTCCTGGTGCATTAGCTGATAAGTTATAGAGCTGAATATACCCTGTGCTGTTATCATCACTTCCACTACCACAGCCAAAAAGCGATATAGAGAGTAAAATAGAAAAGCATAAAGGTAAAAGTTGTTGATAGTGCAAATTAGAAGAACGTTTGATTTTCATTAATATTTCCTGTATTTCTAGTGCTAAAAATAGATAAATTCACAAGGGTAGGATGGAATGATAGATTATAAGTTCATGCTAATAGGTGGCTTTTACACTTATTTACTTTCCTTTACTTAACCTTACAAAAGTTAGAAATAAGTGATGTTTTATTACCCGTAACTTATCAATAGAGTTAAAATTTTTATGTTATCAGCGTTTATTACTCGCCATTTTTTACCACATAGCTTTGCTGCTACAGCTACAAAGTTTTATATACCATTAGCGGATAAGTTTTTTTCTGAGCACCAGGCTGGTTCAAAAAATATAAACACTGATAAGTCACCATTTTTTATTGGGATAAATGGCTGTCAGGGCTCAGGTAAGTCGACCCTTTCAAAATTTTTAGCAGAGTATCTTCAACATAAATATAATTTATCTGTTGTCGTACTTTCTCTGGATGATTTTTATTTAAGTAAAGCTAAGCGCCAATTATTGGCTGAAACTATTCATCCATTATTTCAAACCCGTGGGGTACCGGGTACACACGATATAAAGAGATTGAAAGAGGTATTGTTAGGGTTGAAGAAAATAAATGAAGATAATTTGGTTATTAATTTACCTCGCTTTGATAAAGCACAAGATGATGTCATACCTCTTTCTGATAAAGTAACGAGTAAAGTTGATATTGTTTTATTTGAAGGCTGGTGCTGGGGAGTTTGCGCTCAAGGAATAGATACTCTCAATATGCCCATAAATAAATTAGAAGAAATAAAAGACAGCAAAGCCATTTGGCGAAGTGAAGTAAATAAAATACTGCGCCAAGACTACCAGCCGCTTTATGGTTTGATGGATATGTGGCTTATGCTCAAAGCTCCAAATTTTGATAATGTTTACCAATGGCGCTTAGAGCAAGAAGAAAAATTACGAAAAACTATTGATAATAAGAAAAGATGTGATGGACTGATGAGCTTTAGTGAAATAGATGAATTTATTCAATTCTTTCAAAGATTAACTATCCATTCCTTAAATAGCCTTCCATCAAAAGTGGATATTTTATTTGAGCTAGCTGATAACAGAGACATCATTGCTTGCAAAGGGCTAACCTAATACTCGCTGTTGCTTTACATTGTTACTGTTATATTTATAGTCCTTTTCTATTTAAATAGATATATATTGAATTAACCTTATAAAAGCTAAGGAATTAACGTGTTTTGATAATATATCACTGTTATTTTATGTTAGTATTACGGCCTGAAATGGAGCTAATAATATATTATTAGTATTTTTAAAGGATGATATTGTTAAATTTTACTCTATTTTTATGAATACTGAATTGAAATGCCATATTTACGATTAATATATATTCTTATAATAACGATTACTTTATCGCCTTTTAGCTATGCGAATAGTAACTTTAGCGATATTTTTAATAAGCATAGTGCTGTTATGTTATTAATTGAACCGAGCACGGGGAAGATTGTTAAAGCTAATATCGCAGCACATAAATTTTATGCCTTACCACAAAGAACCTTAGAAACACTATCCATTCAAGACATCAACCTATTAAGTAAAGAGCAGGTTGCTTCAGAAAGATCATTGGCAAAATCTGAAAATAGAAAACATTTTATCTTTAGACATAAAGTTGGCAATGGTGATGCTAAAACGGTGGCTGTTTATTCTGTACCTATTACATTAAATGGCCAAAAGTTATTATATTCAATTATTCAAGATATCACTAAGGAAAGAGAGTCTACGCGTGCCCTTTGGCATTATCAAAGTAACCTTGAAACATTAGTAGAACAACAAGTTAATCAACTAGATGAAAGCAAAAAAGAACGCATTCAAATTCTTATATTTAGCGTGTTATTTTTATTTATTTTAGTCGTTTATCTAATTTATCTTTTAAAACGTAAAAAAATTGCAGAGGAACAAAAGTCGGTTTTATCTCAAATAGTAGAGCAGAGTCCAGTTTCTATTGAAACTACCGATGCTGATGGTTACATTACTTATGTAAATCAATGTTTTATAGATAGCACTGGTTATAGTTCATCTGAGCTTGTTGGAAAAAAACCGAGTGTTTTAAAGTCAGGCTTTCACAATGCTAAATTATACGAAGAGTTATGGGAAACTATTACTTCAGGTAAGCATTGGGTTGGTGAATTTTATAACCGAAGGAAAGGCGGAGAAAATTTTTGGGAAAGAGCTAATATTTATCCACTAAAAAATACGCGAAATGAAATAAGCAGTTTCGTTGCTATTAAAGAAGATATAACACAATTCAAAGAAGATGAAAAAAAGCTACGTTTAGCATCAACCGTTTTTCAAACTGCAACTGAAGCAGTGATGATAACAGACGATAACAATCTGATTATTGCTGTCAATAAAGCTTTTACACGTATTACAGGTTATCAAGAAGTTGAAGTTTTAGGAAAAGATCCTGAACTACTTAGTTCAGGCCATCATAGTGTTGAATTCTACAAAGAAATGAATGATGAGTTGAAAAGCACAGGGAAATGGCAAGGTGAGATTTGTAATCGACGTAAAAATGGCGAAGTATATTATGAGTGGTTATCAATAACAGTATTGAAAAACCAATCAGGAGAGTTAGAGTCTTATGTTTCTTTGTTTAGTGATATTACTAAAAGAAAAAAAGCCGAAGATAAAATATATCATCAAGCAAACTACGATTCTTTAACTGGTTTACCAAATAGGAACTTATTTCTTGATCGGTTTAAACAAAGTATCACAGTAGCAAAGCGTGAAAATAAAACTGTTGCATTATTGTTTATAGATTTAGATGGCTTTAAAAATGTTAATGATACCTTTGGACATTCAAAGGGAGATTTACTTCTTAAGTTTGCAGCAGAACGTATAGAAAATGCAATAAGAGAATCTGATAGTGTTGCCCGATTAAGTGGCGATGAATTTGCCATTATGCTCTGTGGAGATAACGATGTTTACAGTGATGAAAAGGTGGCCGCTAAAGTGCTTACTGAGCTTGCAACCCCATTTCAGCTAGCAGGCAACGAAGCACATGTTAGTGCAAGTATTGGTATTGCTATTTTTCCTGATGACGGATGTTTATCAGAAGACTTACTCGCCAATGCTGATACAGCTATGTATAAAGCAAAAAATAAAGGTAAAAATAATATTCAATTTTTTACCAAAGAAATGGACATAAAAGCACAACAGCGAAGAAGTTTAGAAGTTGAATTACGAAAAGCAATTACCAACAATGAGTTAGTATTACACTATCAACCCATACACAACCTTAAAACCGGAAGAATAGAATCAGCAGAAGCACTTATTCGTTGGCAGCACCCAGAGAGGGGATTAATACCGCCACTTGAGTTTATTTCTTTAGCTGAGGAGATTGGTTTTATTATTGATATTGGAGATTGGGTATTAGCACAAGCATGTGAACAAGCAAAAGCTTGGCAAAACCAGTTGGACTTCTGTCCTAAGATCTCAGTTAATATTTCAAGTGCTCAACTACATAGGCCTAATTTTCTAAATAAAATTAAACATGTGTTAGCAACGAGTAAACTGCCTCCAGAACTACTAACACTAGAAATGACAGAGAGCTTATTGATTGAAGAAGATATTAATACGCTAGTCAAATTACAAAAAATTAGAGATTTAGGAATAGACTTGTCCATTGATGATTTTGGAACCGGTTACTCGTCATTAAGCTACTTAAAACGTTTTCCAATTAATTTATTAAAAATAGATCGTGCTTTTATCAAAGACATAACCACCAATAGTGAAGATGAGGCGTTAACTTGTGCAATTTTTTCTATAGCAGAAAGCTTGAATCTTAAAGTTGTTGCAGAAGGGGTTGAAGAGCAAGCACAATGTGATCTATTAGCTAAGTATAACTGCCAATATGTTCAAGGTTACCTTTTCAGTAAGCCAATCTCTGCTGAGGAATTCTCATCATATATCGTTAATCAAAAAACTTAGCTTATGGCCATGAAGACCAATAAAAATTTATACCAGTAAAATTGTATCTATAGATAAAATTTAACTTTATTCGTTTTATTTTTGAACAAGGACAAATGTTAATTAAAATAATTAACTAACAATTGCTGAGAATAGCTTTTAAGCTGATAATTTTTATTCGACTTCAAATATTTTGCTTTTTATCGTACTTTCACTCTTTATTTGGTACATGGCTGAATCTGCTTTGGCTAGTAAAGAATTCTCATCATGACCGTGTTCAGGAAAAATTGAAATACCGATACTTGCAGAAATAGAAAGAGTATTGCTGTCAATAATAAAAGGCTCTTCAATAGCATGGCAAATTTTATTGGCTATTTGAATAGCATGTTGTGTTTTTTTTATAAGCGGTAGCATAATAACAAATTCGTCTCCTCCAATACGTGCAACGGTATCTGTTTTTCTCTGAACAGAGTGCTTAATACGCTGTGCTATTTTTGTTAGTAATTTATCACCGGTACTGTGGCCAAATTCATCATTTACAGGTTTGAATTTATTTATGTCTAAAAGAAGTATTGCTAATAATTTTTTTTCTCGTTTACATTGAGCGATTGATTGTTGCATGTTTTCAGATAATAAGCGGCGATTAGGTAAGTCTGTTAGAGGATCGTATAAAGCAAAATGTTTTAATTTTTCTTCATAGGCTTTTCGCTCACTAATATCCTCAATTATTCCTAGTACTATTTTTCTTCCATCGGTATTCGTTAAAGCAACACCACTGATACTGATTGGGTACTTTGTGCCATCTTTTCGTATGTACTCTTTTTGATTTGGACCAAAATGACCACTATTTTCAAGATCTTTAAGTTGTTGTAGTTCCTGTTCTTCATACTTTTTAGGCGTAATATCCCAGTAGCTCAGTTGAAGAAACTCTTTTTTAGTGTAG
>CAXIBS010000122.1:0-7019 GCA_964022585.1 uncultured Colwellia sp. | reverse complement strand
GTTTTCTTCTTGGCTTTGTTTCGTAATAACTAAACGCTCAAATAACAATTCCCACGCTGTAATAGCCGTTAAGGGTAATGCAGCCGCTTCACTGTTAGTTAAACTTTTTGGTTTATTGCCAACAATACGCTCATCAACTAATTGATATTCAGCGTTGCTCCCCTGACGATTTAAATCTCCAGCATAAAACACCTTATCTCCTGGCTTAAAATAATCAACTAATTCACCCGTAGCGACAACTTCTCCTACTGCATCCCATCCTAGAACTTTATATTCATCGCTTGTTGGGCTCACATTTTGACGGATTTTACAGTCAACAGGGTTCACTGCAATTGAATTAATTTTTACTAATAAGTCTCTTCCTGTTGCTATAGGTTGTGGTAATTCAATATCAACTAATGATAATGGCTCGCTAATAGGTAATGACTGTGTATAACCGATTGCTTTCATTGGGCTCTCCATAAATCTCTATAAGATGTTAAACAAATAATTAACTTACGATAATGATAAAGCTTGATTACCTAAAAATATACAGCATAATAATTGAATCTTTATCAAATTATATTTGACAATTATGCTTTTAGAAGACTTAAATATTATTTTAAAGGTTGCTGAGTTTAGAAATATTACCGCTGCTGCAGAAAGTTTAGATATGCGTACAGCAACGGCTAGTGCTGCAATTAAGCGCGTAGAAAAAGCATTAGGTGTTGAGCTTTTTATACGAACCACAAGACGTCTGCGGTTATCTGTTGCGGGTGAAAAATATATTCCGCATTGCCAGCAAGCACTACAAACGCTTAACTTGGCTCAACAAAGTGTCAAAAATGATTTAGATGTTATTGATGGAGAATTGAGAATTTCAGTACCGTCTGATTTAGGTAGAAACTTAATACTGCCTTGGTTAGATGAGTTTATGCAAAAACATGAAAAAATTCGCATTAAGATTCACATTAGTGACAGCAATGTTGATTTTTATCGTGATCCTGTCGATATTGCACTACGTTATGGCTCACCAAATGATCCCAACTTATACGGCTTTAAAATTTGTAACGTTCCTCGAGTTACGTGTGCAGCGCCTGACTATCTAAATAAATATGGGGTACCACAACATCCGAATGATTTAATTTCCCACAACGGACTGTTATACCAACTAGGTGATATTATTTATGATGTTTGGGAGTTCTCTCATTTAAAAGAAACAATTAAAGTGAAAATGCAAAGTAACCGAGCATCGAATGATGCCGAACTTGTTAGGCGGTGGTGTGTAAGTGGGAAAGGTATTGCTACAAAGTCATGTTTAGATATGTCAAACGACTTACTTAAGGATACTGTAGTTCCACTATTATCTGAGTTTGCAGCAAAACCAACTGAACTTTGGCTTATTTGCCCCAGTCGCCAAACGATAACTCCCCCTGTTAGGCTACTGCGTGAACATTTAAGAATAAAGTGTGCTTGTGTATTAAAGCAATTAGTCAATAAAGGTATTTTGACTAAAGAACAAACTATTTAATTAACTAGCATCTACACTATTGTTTATATGATGTGCCATTTTGCACAAATTATATTCTATAATTCCCCTGTACTTTTATATATCAGATAGAAGAAATAAATAAGCAAACATAATGATATAAAAAAAGTCATTTCGAAGGTAGAATTGCGTCATTCATGTCAACAGTCACTTTAATGTTGTCTAGTAGAAGGTAAATGAAGTTTATGGATTATTTTGAACAATTAGGCGTACATAGATCATCATCAACTATCGAGATTAAAAAAGCTTATAGAAAGCTCGCTAACAAATACCACCCTGACAGAAACGACAGCAATGAAGCTAAAGAAAAATTTCAATTAATTCAAGAAGCTTATGATGTTATATCAGATCCTAAAAAGCGTTCTTTGTACTTAAAAAATAACTATACCGTCGTAACTGATCCCCGTGAAATTGCTGATTCATTTTGGCAAAGTGCTTTAAGTTAAATATCAAATGACGATCATTGTATAAGATCACTCATTAGGAACCATGAATGCAAACTAATACTAAATTACCCGAATATTTAAGCGATGATTTTTCTATGTACTTAGAGAATATGACCTCGTTAGCAGATCCAGAAACCCCTGATTTATTAACAAACTATTTATTAAATTTATTTGAACAATTAAAAGAAATGCCTACATTATTCAATGGTATGGTTGACCAATTGGCCATGGCAATATCAACTAAGGTTCGGGTAAATAGCAAAAAACTAGCTAAAGTTGACCTTTCACTGGAACCTTCATGGGCAGAGATAAAGCCCTTTGTAGGTGTTCATGCTGATGCTAGAGCCTGTATCACTGAAATAATGACTAATGCAGAGCAGGATTTAAAAACAGCCATTTTACTAATTCACTTTTATAATAGTTATGATTCAACACCTTTAAAAGCTGAAGAAGAATATGAATCAGAGCTATTTGAAACTGATGAATTAGATGACTACGATGAAAACTATTAGCCTTTAATTTAATACAGAAAAAAAACAAAATTTCATTTAACTATTTATTTAGACAAAAATATAAGCTTTAAGGAATCACCTTGACAACAAATGCATTAATTCTTGCTACCGATATTATCGAACAAGCGCAACACAGTGGTAGACGCGCCGGCACCTCGTTAGAAGCGATTGCTTCGGAACAAGGTGATGAAACTATGCTAGCTGTATTAACTGAAATGGATATATTGACTGTAGCTAAAATAGTCAGAGAGCATGATGCGACAATACCTTCTATTGCAACATGGTTAATGGATGCAGAGTCAATTAAACAGTTATTAAATGTAGAGCCATCATATTGGCAAAGTATGGACGAAGATAGTGTTTTTTGTGCACAAACCGAAGCACACAATTTGTTAACACAGATATTTCTTTCTTCTGATCAAGATGAAGAAAAGCAGTTGGAAATATTAGCTGCCATTGTAGAAGATGATTTTGGCCTTTTATACTTATCTTTACCTTTTGTTGGCCATGACTTTTCCGAACTAGAAGAAGATGAAGAACAAACATCTGGTAGTGTCGAAGAGCTTTTAATGAAAATCAAAACATTAAGCGAAGAGGCCTACCGAGAAGTAATGACAGTAAGCTCAAATGGCACATTAGCTAATATAGAAAACTCATTAAAACAAAATGCCAATAAGCAACGCGTCACCGCTGTTGAAATGGATACTGATGATATGTTTGCACCACTTTAAGTTATTAGGATAAAAGAATGAAAATTGCAGCGTTAAGAGACCACCCTTTTCTACTTTTAATCTTAAAAGACGGCGAAAGTGATGGCTATTTTACTCCTGAGTTTATACAAAAAACGAAACAACAATTGTCTGATATGTCATTAAGAATTGCTTCTGATAACTTATCAATCATTTATGCAGATCAAATTAGAAAAGGTTGTGAAATTGTTCTCGGTATAAGTAACTTAGGTCTTTTAGAGCTATGTGACAACGATACTGATAGAGCAAGAGAAATACTTAACACTCAAGGTATTGTTTATTGCTTTAGAGCAGGCTGGGCAAAGTATGCTCAATTAAAAAAAATATCACCTTCATATTTTGAAGAAGTGTCTCTTACAAGCTATGCCTTAGCAATTAATGACACCTCAGATATAAGGCTTATGCACGAAGCACTAGTTAGCGAGGGCTATCACAGCGCTATGTTATTGCAAGCATATAAAAGTATTGCAACAAACTATTGTGCAAGCACTCTTTTAATAGATAACGATGAAAATGTATTGAGGTTTGAATTACAAAAATTTATTAATTCAGCTATTTCTTTACTTCTTATAGATAGCGATAAGAAAATATTTGCTAATTCACTTTACCAACAATTGATAACTTATTTAACTTCTACAGATAAAAGTATTTTACTGACTAAAATAGACGCTTGCATTGAGCACTTTACTCAAACTCTGCCTTTACTCATACGAGAATATTTACAAGATACCGATTTGTTAGATCTTAATGAATTAAAAGACATTGTAGATCAGCAAGTCAACCTTGAAATCTATATCCCTGAAATTTTAGAACTACCTATTACCGTTGCAAATGAACTTAATGAAGATTTTGAAGGCGGTTACGATTTTCATGCTGATGACGAAGATGACATTGCCTACTTAAGACCTGACGAAAGCTAAGCCATACGCGTTTATAACACCATAAATATAGCAAATTGATGCAAATAGCTTGATTAAGAATAACGTTTATTTAACTACTATCCATATAATGGTTATTAAAGGATATTGCTGATGTCTAATTATTTATTGTTGAGCTCATCCTTATGTTTAAACCAACATGTCAATAATTAAAATCAATAAAGGAATTAGAGCAAAATTAGAGGCGAGGAGCATTAGGAGGTATTTATGTTCTCAGTCCATCCTAAACTTATAAAAAGCTTGGTTGAGCAAACCCCAAGAGCAATGATTGCTATGTTAATCGTATCTTCTGCTTACGTGGGAATATTTTTAACCTTTATCCCAGCTGCGATTTTAGTTATTTGGTTTGTTTTTCAAATCTTACTAGCTACTTATCGCTTTTATAATGCAAAAATGTTTAGCAAGTATTTAGAAAAAAATGACCAAGAACAAATAGAGAAGCACGAGTTTTATTTTATTATATCTAACTTGTTCCAAGCTTTTATGTGGACAGTCTCTTCAGTTTTGTCTGTTATCTATGCACCGCAGCCCTTTGAACTCGTTAGTTTGATTATTATTATTGGTGTTATAACGGCAGCAGCATTATCAATGTCTTCCCTTTATAAGGCATATCTGATTTTCTTTTTTGCCATGATCATTCCTCAACTTGTAATTCTCTTTTATTTTGGTGAGCATCAACACTTTGCAATAGCTGTATTAGCTTTTATTTATACACCCACTATCATTTTACTTTCAAGAGCAATTTACAGTAACCGTTTGGCTAATATTTTGGCTCACGATGATTTACAAAAAAGTGTTAACGAATTACATCAACTATCTATGATTGATGTTCTGACTAATATTTACAATCGTCGCTATTTTTTTGAAATAGCTAAAAATTTAATTTCAATCGCTACAAGAGAACAAAAGCCCCTTTCTCTTCTAATGATTGATATAGATTATTTTAAAAAAATTAATGATAATTATGGACATCAGGCTGGAGACTTCATTTTAGTCAATTTAGTGAAAGAGATAGAAAAATCTATGCGAACAAGTGATGTTTTTGCTCGTATAGGTGGTGAAGAGTTCTCAATTTTACTCGATGACACTTCAATAGATGGGGCAAAAATTATTGCTGAAAAAATTCGTCACAATGTAGAAAATAAAACATTTAATTTTAATAATATGGCTATTAATATAACAATTAGCATCGGCATGTCAGAGTTAAGTAGAGAAAATCCACTCATTGAAGACTTATATAAAAAAGCTGATAAGCAACTGTATTTAGCAAAGAAAACTGGCAGAAATAAAGTATGCTCATAGTTTAATTGATATAGAAAACTTTTTTACCTACCATCTAACAAGCATGCTTTTTATTAAAAAAACATGCCGCTGAAAACTATTATTAGGTATCAGTTTACGCTAGCCTGATATTTAACCTAGGTATCTCAATAGCGGGGCAACGATTGACAATCATGCTTATATCATTATCTAAAGCGAACGCCTCTGCCTTAACATCAGTTACTCCAAGTTGCGTCCATATAATAGGAATAGCGGCTTGCTTGGCTTCTAAAACGATATCATATAGATATTGAGATTGGCGAAATACATCAAGCATATCAATAGGTTTAGGAACATCTGCAATACAAGCGTAAACTTTGCAACCTAATATATTCTCACCAGCAAGAAGAGGGTTAATAGGGAAAACTTTATAACCATTATCGAGTAAAAAAGCCATGACTTTATAACTATCACGCTCTGGTTTAGAGCTAGCACCAATTAACGCAATTGTTTTAACAGAGTTTAACGTATCTATAATTTTACGATCTTCAATAGGGTCGGTATTCACATTAAAGTCCTTGCCATTGAGGTGATCTTTTCTCAAAAAAAGCACTAACACCCTCTTCACACTCATCTGACAACATGGCTTGTAGCATTGCGTGACTTGCCGAAGTGTAAGCATCCTCAATTGATTCATCAATTTGCTGATAGAATGCAAGTTTTCCTGAGTGAATCCCTACTGCAGATTTTTTCGCTATTTTATTGGCTAACTTGGTCACTTCTTCTGTTAGATCTTCTGCTTTAACAACTTTATTCACCGAACCAAAGCGCATTGCATCTTCAGCATCAAACCTATCACCTGTGAGTGCAATCTCCATCGCATGCTTTCGATGCATATTACGACCAATACCCACAAGCGGAGTAGTACAGAATGTGCCTATATTAACACCTGGTGCACAAAATTTAGCGCCATCTTGCGTAATAGCTAAATCACACATTGAGACTAATTGGCAACCAGCAGCACTCGCTGTCCCTTGTACGCAGGCAATTACAGCTTTAGGAGATTTCACTAATGACATCATCAACTGGGTGCAATCATCTAAAACAGTTTTAATACGCTTGGCATTATCAGGCTCACAATTTTCTTTTCTGCCTGACATTTCTTTTAAATCATGGCCAGCTGAAAAAACACCGCCCTCACCTGTAATAACAATAACGCGAATATCATCATTACTATTTGCTTCAGTTATATGTGTATATAAGGTTTTTAACATCGCTGAAGATAGTGGGTTTCTTTCCTTTGGGCGATTCATCGATAGCCAAAGAACATGGTTATGGGTATTTGCTAAAACATAGGGTTGATTTTCATTATTTTGTGTCATGATTGTCCTATTTTTGTTAATGATTCCATATTACTATCTGAAACTTAGGGTAAGATAAATAACGATGAGCCAAGTAAATTTACAAGGTAAAGTAAAACAGACTTTTACGTTGGTTTATATCAATTTTAAATACACTATCACAAATAATAAACGTTTTCATAGAATGAAGTTAAGACGGTTAGTTTTGAATAAATATTTCCTTGC
>CAXIBS010000121.1:0-7020 GCA_964022585.1 uncultured Colwellia sp. | reverse complement strand
TTATATTTTTACTTAAGTATTTTAATACCTACTTTTTATTACTTACTATTTAGAAGAAACCTAATGGGCTAGTGCTGTAGCTCACTAATAAGTTTTTAGTTTGTTGGTAATGATCCATCATCATTTTGTGTGTTTCACGACCAATACCAGACTTCTTATAACCACCAAATGCAGCATGAGCAGGGTATAAATGGTAACAGTTAGTCCATACACGACCTGATTCAATACCACGACCCATTCGATGAGCAAGGTTTGCATCACGTGTCCAAACACCGGCACCTAAACCAAAAGCCGTATCGTTAGCGATTTGTAGTGCTTCTTCAGCATCTTTAAAAGTAGTTACAGAAATTACCGGACCAAATATTTCTTCTTGGAAAACTCGCATTGAGTTATTACCTTTTAAAATAGTTGGTTGGATATAGTAACCTGTCTCTAATGAACCATCTAATGATTCATGGCTACCACCTGAAAGTACAACTGCACCTTCATCTTTACCTATTTGTAAGTAACCTTGAATTTTTTCGTATTGCTCTTTAGAAGCTTGTGCACCCACCATGGTGGTTACATCTAGTGGATTACCTCGAACGATGTTCTTAGTTTTCTCAAGTACTTTTTCCATGAACTCATCAAAGATATCTTCTTGTACTAATGCACGAGAAGGACAAGTACATACTTCACCTTGGTTAAAGAAACCTAAAGCGAAGCCTTCAGCACATTTTTCAATGTAATCATCTTCTTGGTTCATAATATCACTAAAGAAGATATTTGGTGATTTACCACCCAACTCAACGGTAGAAGGGATAAGGTTTTCAGCAGCACATTTTAAGATATGTTGACCTACAGGTGTTGAACCTGTAAATGCAATTTTACCAATACGTGTACTTGTTGCTAAGGCTTCACCAGCTTCTTTACCGTAGCCGTTTACAATGTTTAATACGCCAGCAGGAAGTAAATCAGCAATTAACTCCATAAAGACAAGAATACTTGCAGGGGTTTGCTCTGCAGGTTTCATAACAATACAGTTACCTGTAGCAAGTGCAGGTGCTAGCTTCCATGCAGCCATTAACATTGGGAAGTTCCATGGAATGATTTGACCAACAACACCGATAGGCTCATGGAAGTGATAAGCAACAGTATCATCGTCTATTTGTGATAAAGAACCTTCTTGAGCACGGATACAGCCAGCGTAGTAACGGAAGTGATCAACACAAAGAGGGATATCAGCATTAAGTGTTTCACGGATAGGTTTACCATTATCCCAAGTTTCTGCAACCGCTAATTGCTCAAGATTTGCTTCAATACGATCGGCAATTTGTAAAAGAATATTTGAACGTTCTTGTACTGAGGTTTTTCCCCAAGCCGCTTTTGCTGCATGTGCAGCATCAAGTGCTAAATCAATATCTTCTGCACTTGAACGTGGAATTTCACAAAATACTTCACCAGTAACTGGTGTTGAATTACCAAAGTAATTTCCTTTTACCGGAGCAACCCATTGACCGCCAATAAAATTTTGATATTTTGATTTAAATGTAATAACTGAATTTTCGCTTCCCGGATTTGCATAGATCATAATTCACCTCATATATTTACCCGCCAGAATTTGATCCTTTTTGGTGGGCTTATTTTTTTATTGCGTCATTAATTAAACAGTGTTTGTCTATGGATATAATAGGGGCTTATTGGCAAGTAAAACCATGCTCCCTTGGCATAAAAAAACTCATACTTTAGGATGGGAACTACAAATGGTTGCTTTTAGGTAGGTTGATATATCGTTATGTGAAATGTTTTCTAGCTGGTTATAATCGACAAAATGGGCTTGAGAATATTTGACTTTAGCTAGGGTTAAACTCTGGCGAATAAAAGTAAAATCTTGGCTTAATGATAATAAACATTGAGGGATTTCTTGTGAACGCTCTGTTGGGTTTATATCAAAGGCGCTATATATAACAAGGTGTGTAGCATCATCAACAGTTAATGCTTGGGTTGCATAGCATTGCCCTTGGCAGCGTCGCATCAAAAATACAGGGTACGCACTAATGATATAACTCGTAATTGTAGCTAAGGCTTTTTCGCTGTCATTTATTCGAGCTAGCCACAGTGTATTAGATTGATCATTGACAGAACCAAAACAAAGAGATTCTTTTGTTTTAGTTTCAATCACCTCATTTTTCGCTTGTTGATATAACTTGGTAAATAAACCTGGCAATATTGATTTTTTAACGTGATTATTTATGGTGTTATCAACTAGCTTGTTAGAGCTCATCTTCCCAGTAAAAATCTTAGATAAGTTAATTAAAGGTAAGGGTAAATTGTTATCGTATTGTGTAGGGGATGAGTTGATATCTGTATTTGTTGATTTGTTAATATTCTTATTATCAGCTGAGCTTTCAATTTCTTGGTAGTCGTCTATTTCTTGATAATAGGGATCGTGTAACCATTGTTGGTAAACTTCTATAAGCTTGTTAATTGATGGAGAATATTTTTTGTTATTTTGTTCTTCATCTTCATAATCTTGACGGTATTCTTTACTGCTATTCTGTTTTATTGTTTCTTGTTTATTCTGAGTATTTTGTTGAGGCAATAATAATACTAAGTTTGAAATTTTTTCAACATCCGCATTAGCAGTAACCAAGGTGATATTGTGTGCTTGATAAAAGCGCTGATGAAAACTCGTAATGTCATTTAGTGATAGCTTGCCAATAGTTGAACTTATACCGCCATAGCAAAACTCATTTTTCTTACTTTCTTTATTATTGTTTTCACTCATTTTTTCAGAGCCAAGTAGCTCTCGATAAATAACGCCACTTTTATCGCCATTGTGAATTTCGCTAGATAAATCATCACCAGTAAAACTAGGCTTGATTAAGCCATTTAATAGATAATTGATTGCAAGTAAAAAAGTATCAGGACAATTACTTTGGCAATGAAAGTAAGTGCTGTTGGCAAATGTTGATGCATTAATTTTCGCATCAGTTAATGAGGTTATTTGAAATAATGTTTCTGTTTGAGGAAAAGCTTTACTGCGTCTAAAAACCAGGTGTTCAACTGCGTGGGCTACACCACTGTTATCAAATACGGGGGTGTTAACGACAAATAGTGCGCTGAAGCCTTCATTATTGACAACATTTATATGCTTTAAGCCATTTTTATGGCGATAAATATTTTCAGTCAAAAATGAAGCCAACCTTATATTTTAATACGGGTGATATTTAATTCAGTCTCTTGTGCATGCTTCATTGCTTTTTGATTAACACGAGGCACTATTGGTTTTGATGGATTATTTGCACTATCAATCGCTTGTTGAATTAAATGATGATCTTCAGACTTACTACACACAGGATCCGTTTTATGCATATCGCCAGTCATCATAAATGCTTGGCATCGACAGCCACCAAAATCTTTTTCTTTTTCATCACAGCCTTTACAAGGTTGTGGCATCCAATCATCGCCACGGAAATACTCAAAAGAAAAGTCTTGCTGCCAAATGTCTTCAACAGATTTATCTTTAACATTAGGAAAAGTTAGCGGTAACATTTTAGCGCTGTGACAAGGTAAAGCTGAGCCATCAGGTGTAATGGTTAAGAAAGTTGTTCCCCAACCGTTCATACATGCTTTTGGACGTGTTTCAAAGTAGTCTGGTGTAACAAAAATAAAGTGTGGCCCTTTACCATCTTGTTCATCTCTAAACTTATTAACAATAGCTTCAGCTTCAACTAGCTGTTCTCTTGATGGGAGTAGATGATCGCGATTTTGATACGCCCAACCGTAATACTGCGCAGTAGCTAACTCAACATAATCTGCCTCTAATTCACAGCTAAGGCGCATAATATCTTCAATTTGCTCAAGATTTTGTTTAGATAAAACAAAGTTAAGCACCATAGGGTAACCTTGTGCTTTTACTGACTTGGCCATATTAAACTTTTGTTGGTAAGCATTACCACGACCAGCGATAGCATCATTTAGCTCAGGATCTGCCCCTTGAAAACTTATTTGGATATGATCTAATCCCGCTTCTTTTAGCTTAGTTATACGCTTTTCGGTTAACCCAATACCTGAGGTGATTAAGTTGGTATAAAAGCCTAACTCTCTGGCGTGCTTTACTAACTCTTCAAGATCTTTACGCAGTAAAGGTTCACCACCAGAAAAGCCAAGTTGTACGGCGCCCATATCTCTTGCTTGGCTAAATACTTGAAACCATTGCTCAGTGGTTAATTCATCTTTTGTGTCACTTAAATCTGTAGGGTTTGAACAATAAGGACAATGTAACGGACAATCATAAGTTAGCTCTGCAAGCAGCCACAGTGGTGGGCCAACAAGCGTATTGCTCTCTTGTGCTGATATATCTGTTACAGGTTCATTAGTCATGATTAAGCCATTTTTTTTCAATTGCAGTGATGAGAAATTCATTTACATCAGCTGATAAATCACCAGCGTCAGGGAATTTAGCTTGTAGCGCTGCTGTTATTTGTTGAACGTTTGTTTGCCCATCAATAAGTTGCATAATTTCGCCAGCGCCACCGTTAAGTTTTACCATACCCTCTGGAAATAATAACACAAAGCAGTTTTGTGCTTTTTCCCATTGAAAGCGAAACATAGCATTTAGCGATGGTGTCATTTCGGGGGTTATTATTGGTGTTTTCACTTAAATAGTCCTTTGTGATAAATAGGATTGTTAACCGCTTCTTTACCAAGTATTGCTTGATAAGGCGCTCTATCTTGTTGGTAAGCTAATGTCATTGAGTCTAACATGCTCCACAATATATCCAGTTTAAATTGAAGAATATCTAAAGCCTCTTCTTGCGCTTCACGACTGGTGAAGTGATCTAGTGTTATCTGCAAGCCATGATTAACATCACGTCGTGCTTGCGATAAACGCATTTGAAAATAACTTAATCCTTCAGGCTTTATCCATTGGTAGTTTTGTGGCCAACTATCCAAGCGACTTTGATGAATTTCAGGAGCAAACATTTCAGTTAATGAAGAACAAGCTGCTTGTTGCCAGTTAGCTCTGCGCGCAAAGTTAACATAAGCATCTACAGCAAAACGAACACCAGGAAGCACAAACTTCTCGTCTAATAAATCTTGTCTATCTAAGCCAACCGCTTCCCCTAAACGTAACCAAGCTTCTATACCACCAAGGGTTTCTTCACCGGCATTACCATCGTGATCTAAAATACGTTGGATCCACAAACGTCTAGTTTCCATATCTCTACAATTAGCCATAATCGCGGCATCTTTAATAGGAATGTTTACTTGATAATAAAAGCGATTAGCAACCCAACCTCTGATTTCTTCTTTGCTACATTCACCATTATGCATTGCAATATGGAAAGGGTGGTGAATATGGTAAAGTTGGCCTTTGTATCTTAATTTTTTTTCGAATTGTTCTCTGGTCCAAGCTTGCATACAAAGGGATCCTGTAAGTGAAGTTAAATGGTAATTTCCATGCCGTCAGTGGCAATTTCTACACCATTGTCTAAAACAAATTGATGTTGTGGGGATTCTTCATTCAAAATAGGGTTAGTGTTGTTAATATGTATAAGAATTTTACGATCTATTGTAAATTTATTTAATAGCGCCACTGTACCGTAGTCACCATTGACTGGCATATGACCCATTTCGGAGCCTAATTTAGTACCTACGCCTTGGGCTATCATTTCATCGTCAAGCCATAATGTACCGTCAATTAGCACGCAGCTAGCTTCAGATAATATCTCTTCAACTTCAGGGGTACTTTCAACAATACCCGGTAAATAAAATAAATACTTACCTGTGTTTTTATCGATAATTTTTAAACCGATATTATTGCCATCAACTACTTTATCACGGTAACGAGAATAAGGCGGTGCATTAGATTCAATAATAACAGGTACAAACTCAATATCGTCAACGCCACTCACACTAAACGGTGGTCGTTGCTCGGTATCAATTTTGGTAAAGTTAAGACCGCCATGCCAATGTTTTAACATAGGAAATAATGGGTAGGCGCTTGTTAAGTCTTCATAAACAACATCACTACAATATACATCAAGTGGTAACCCTTCACGCAGGGTGATAAGCCCAGTGGTGTGATCTATTTGGCTATCAGATAATATTGCTGCACGAATATTGGTACCACGGCTACCTTTTTCTGGCCATAATTGTGGGGATTGGTTTATTTGTTGACGAATATCAGGAGAAGCATTGATTAACACCCAGTCTTTGCCATTAGGGCTAACAGCAATTGATGATTGAGTACGTGCTGTTGCTTTAATTGTACCCTCACGCAAGCCTTTACAATTAGCGCAATGACAATTCCATTGAGGAAATCCACCACCTGCAGCTGAGCCTAGAACTAAAATTTTCATATGTGCCTCGAGAGCAAGACAAAAGGGAAGTCAGTAATTAACGAGTGATAATTAAGACCATTTAACAGAACACTTAATAAGTGTGATTGGTATAATTACCTCAGTACTTTTAGTCTGAATTGTTACTGAGGTAATTTATTCTGAGTTTTGCTTTTTAGTGATGATATAGAATTAACGGTTACTGATGTATAAAGTTACTTCAAATCCTAAACGCATCTCTTCAAAATTAGGCTTAATCCACATAGTTCATTCCTCGCTAGTTATTAATATAGGTTTCCGGCTTTCTTTACCTTTTACTGAGTACCCTTTAACTATATTTAATTTTAATTTGATAAAACATCCTACTTTAGATGGAAAAGAATAGGGCACAGGCATGAAATAGCGATTTACTCAATTTATGTTTGTATAGGGAGTTGTAAGTTATTGATGTTTTAAAGCACAAGCTTTGCATATGCATGCTTTACCTTTAGTATCTTCTGGAATTTTATCTAATAATGTTTTAGAAAACACTATTGCGGGGTCGTTGCACCAACAGCTTTGGCTTGAGGTACAAGTATTTATATTGCCACAGTCATTACTTTTATTACATAAAGGGCAAAGGTTAGGTGTAATACTATCTGAATTATTAACGTGAGAACTTTTATATAATATAGGCTTTTTATTAGTCATTTTA
>CAXIBS010000120.1:0-7097 GCA_964022585.1 uncultured Colwellia sp. | reverse complement strand
CTTTAGGGGCTGCTTTCACTGCCGCTTTAGGGGCTGCTTTCACTGCCGCTTTAGGCGATGCTTTAGCTTGAACAAGTTTCTTTGGAACAACTGGTTGGTTTTTTACTAGAACTTTATCGGCTAAAGTTGAAAATACAGAGAATGAGTCATTAAAAATAACTTCTGCATCTTTTTGAGCCTTAGTGAAGGTCACAGATGTTTGCTTCATGGCCTCAGTTAGATGATCTTGAACATCAGAGCTAAACTTAGACTGCTCTGCGATAAAATTAGTTATATCCGTTGTTGCTGTCATATTTCGACTAAATGAAAGACTATCATCAATCAAACTAGCAACAAGTAACCCTTGTTGGTGTGCAACAGTACTTGCTGTTGATACATTTAATTCAACCAATTTATCCATTGGTTTTAATGAGGTTTGAAATAACTGTGTAAATTGATTAAACATGCACTTCTCCTAAATTTTTGCTGCTGGGCAGCATTGATTGATGAGAATTTAATCAATTTTTCAGTGTAGAGTCAACCTTTATTTTGTTGCGGTGCAACAAAATTATTTTTTATCAGTTGGCGGCTTAAATTTATTCCACATATTCATGTTTTGTTCGACCATACTATTAAAGAGGCCAAAAGGTGTATTTTTATTAATACCATTGCTCAGTTTCAAAATATCATCTTGATGTTCAACAAAGGCAGAGAGGCTTTGTTCCAGAAATTGCTGCAGATAATCCTGTTTATCATTACCATAAAAACATATTAATCGTTTCAATAAAGTATTGGTTAGTAATGACTGTCGTTCACTAGTTTCTTCTTCACTAATAATTTGAATCAAAATGCTACGTGTTTTATCTTCATCTGTTTTTGAATCAACTATTTTAAATTCTTGACTAGAAATAACTAATTCACGAATATAATCTAAATTTACATAATGACTTTTTGTAGTGTCATAAAGACGACGATTTGGATATCTTTTAATTATGATCAACGGCAACCTCGATTGGTTATGAATTTTTGCTTACGCTTTAGTATTTACATTTAAATAAAAGTAGCATTAATAGGCAGTATAACAGATATACTACCCATAAAAAAAGCGACCATTAAAGTCGCTTTCAGTTTACTTTATCAAACAAACGAGATAATCAATAAATAGACAATTACCCGCTGTTGACAAATAAAGGTATGTTAAATTCGTTTTCTAACATAACTGCCTGGTGCAGCTTCAATACTTGTATAGTTTTTAGAGCCCTGCTTTCGCGCTGTTACTTGCTTACCTGATTGAGGAACAACCCAGCTTTCCCAGTCTGACCACCAAGAACCTTCTTTTTTAGTTGAACCTTCAAACCAATGTTCTGCTGAATCAGAAAGCTCGTCATTCACCCAGTGTGGATATTTACCATGATCTACCGAATTAATAACGCCAGCTAAATGACCAGAGCCAGCTAATACAAATCTTGATGGACCTGAAAATAATTTAGCACCCTGATACGAAGCTTGCCACAGTACAATATGATCAGCAATTGTCGCTAAGAAATAGCTTGGAGTTTCAATTTTACTCAGTTCAATCGGTACACCATCTACTTCAACTGCACCATCTTTTATCAAGTTATTTTCTTGATAAGTGTTTGTCATATAAAAATCAAAAGTGTCTGCCGGTAAATTGGAAGAATCACTATTCCAATATAAAATATCAAATGGTGCAGGATCTTTACCTTTTAAGTAATTATTAACAAAGTACGACCAAAATAAGCTATTTTCACGTAACATGCTAAATGCTAAACCAAGCACACGACCATCTAATATTCCCTTTTCTTTAATGTTCTTTTTCAAGAAAGGTAACATTTGCTCAGAAAGATAAACCCCTATTTCTCCAGGTTCTTCAAAGTCTAATAAGGTTGTTAAAAAGGTTAATGAATTAATTCGAGTATCACCTTTTGCTTGCAAGTACGCTTGGGTTGTTGCTAGCAAAGTTCCACCGATACAATAACCAACAACATTTACTTTACTTGATTTTGTTACTTCTTCAATAACATCAAGTGCTGCAATTGGCCCTTCTTTCATATAGTCATCAAAACCTTTATGAGAAAGGCTTGCATCAGGGTTCACCCAAGAAATCACAAAAACAGTATGTCCCTGATCGACTGCCCATTTAATCAGTGATTTTTGTTCATCCATGTCCAATACATAATATTTATTAATAAAAGGAGGAATAAACAATAATGGAACTTCATTCACTTTTTTAGTGGTAGCTTTATATTGTATTAGTTGGATCAAATCATTTTGATAAATTACATCACCAGGGGTGTAAGCTAGATCTTCACCTAAAGTGAATGCATCAACGTCAGTTTGATTAATTTTAAGGGCTTCAGCAGGACTTCGCTGTAAATCTTGCATGAAGTTTTGCAAGCCATTAATAAGGTTTTCACCCTTAGATTCTAATATGTCTCGACATACTTCAGGGTTAGTTAATGCATTATTGGTTGGAGAAACAGAATTGATATATTGGCGTGTATAAAACTTAACTTGCTCTTCTGCTTTAGGATCATCAAACTGTAAGCTATTAATTGTGTCTTGCATCATACTTGAGTTTAAAAGGTATGATTGTTTTAAGTAATTATAAACAGGATTTTCAGACCATTCGCTGTCTTTAAACCTTCTATCACTTCTCTCTTCAGAGACAACTGGATCAACTTTAGTACCCAACATTGCTTTTGTAGCACTTTGCCATAATTCAGCTTGCTGAGTCATAAATGACATTTGTTTACTAAATAGCTCAGCGGTATCAACTTTAACTCCTTTAGATAAAAGCTCTGTTAGTTTTTCTGAATCTAACATTGAGTTTAAACTTTCTTTGTCAGAGTCACTTAAAACCTGTTTAACCATGGAATTAAATATCTCTGAATATTGCTCTAAAAAATCACTTACTTCTTTTTGCTGACCTGATTCCATAATATATCCTTGTAAATAATATGGTTATAACTAATTTGCTTTTAAAGCAACCCAAAACTTAAAAAATATCTTTTTTATTAATTCACAATCTACAAACAATAACAATAAGATACAAACTTATTTGGTTATTTTATCTTTCAACTACATTGCATTAAGGTTAAAAATTAACATATAGTGCATGTCTTTAAATAATTCATAATGGAAATATTGATATTTGATGCAGTGCAGCAAAGAATTATTGACCAATATGTTTTTGCTAGGTATACTCGCTTAAATCTGAATGCTGCGCCGCAATATATAGCCAGTAAATGAGTTAGGTCTCTCGATTAACGATAAGTAATTAAATGAGTGCCTTAAATTAACGCTAACATAAACGAATCAACCTGTAGTACTAGGCTTTATAGAACATTCTATGCTCAATATGAGAAGTAATACAAGTTGAAAATTTATCTGAGGGATAAAACACATGATGTATCAAACTTACGACCTCTATAGTCGCACCGCCGAAATGATGAATGGTTTTATCAAAGTGAATCAACAATTACTCACTCATCCGCTTAATCCATTTGCAAAAACGCTATTAGGGAAAAGTGTTAATGCAGCACTTGATAGTGCTTACCATCATACAAAAGCTTACCCTAAACAACCTTTTGATATTACAACATCAGAAATTAACGGTGAAAAAATTAATATCACCGAACAAGTGATTATCAGTAAGCCTTTTTGTAATTTAATTCATTTCAAGCAAGATTCAGAAGTAAAACAACCTAAATTATTTTTAGTAGCTCCGCTTTCTGGTCACCATGCAACATTATTAAAAGCAACAATAGAGCGTTTAATTCTTGATCATGATGTTTATATCACTGATTGGCTAGATGCTAAAAATGTTCCATTATCTGAAGGAAGCTTTTGCTTTGATGATTACGTCAGTTATGTAATCGAGTTTATGAAAGAAATTGGCGAAGATACTCATGTCTTAGCTGTTTGTCAGCCTGCTGTTCAAGCGTTAATAGCAACAGCTGTATTAGCTAAAGAAAAAGATCCAGCCACGCCTAAGTCTCTTACTATCATTGCCGGTCCTATTGATACTAGCATTAATCCAAATGAACTAAACAAATATGCTAGTAGTAAAGATTTAAGCTGGTTTGAAAAGAACGTTATCATGACAGTGCCTAATCGTTTTCCTGGTGCAGGAAGAAAAGTTTATCCTGGCTTTGTACAGTTAACTTCGTTTATGGCCATGAATTTAGAAAGTCATATCTCCAAACATACTGATTACTTCAGTCATGTTTTTCATGGAAAAGAAGATAAACAAGAAAGTCACCGTGACTTTTACGATGAATACCTAGCCGTGTTAGACCTTAATGCTGAGTTTTATTTAGAAACGCTAGATAGAGTTTTCATTAAGCATGATTTAGCTAATGGCAATATGACCTATAAAGGTGAGCTTGTTGATTTATCAGCAATAACAGATACAGCGTTACATACCATTGAAGGTAAAAATGATGATATTTGTTCTTTAGGCCAAACCCAAGCAGCGCATACTTTATGTTCTGGTATTCCAGATGAAAATAAATTAGATCAAGTGTTTGATGGTGTAGGTCATTTTGGTACCTTTAGTGGTTCAGCTTTCCGTGAAAAGATTGCGCCAAGTATTGCAGAGTTTATTGCAAAGTATAATTAATTCGTAACACCTCAATTACCTGTTCAATTAAAAAGTAGGTTTGACAAACAAACCTACTTTTTTATTAGATAATTATCTAGCTACCCAACCGCCATCTAATACCATTGTTTGTCCCGTCATATTTTTAGCAACATCACTTGCAAGGTAGCTAACTGAACCACAAATCTCTTCAATATCAATAAATGATTTTTTCGGCATTGGTGCTAACATAATATTATTAACAACCTCTTCCTCACTAATACCATGCTCTTTAGCTGTGTCTGCAATTTGTTTTTCAACAAGAGGAGTTTTCACATAGGCAGGGCAAATTGTATTGATAGTAATATCTTGGTCACCCGTTTCTAAGGCTATCACTTTTGAAAAACCAATAATCCCATGCTTAGCCGCAACATAAGCACTCTTAAATGGAGAAGCAACTAAGCCATGTAAAGAGCCAATGTTAACAATACGGCCAAAATTATTCGCTCTCATTAAAGGTAATACCGCTTTGGTCATCATCGCCGGACCAACTAATAATACATTAGTTATTAATTGCCATTTATCTGCGGGAAATTCTTCTAATTTAGAAACATACTGAATACCAGCATTGTTTACTAAGACATCAATACGGTTATTATATTCATCAGCACGTGCAATTAAGTTATCGATATCAGCTTGCACTGTTACATCTAGCTTAAAGCCTAACGCATCACCTCCCGACTCATTAATACTTTGAGCTACATCTTGCGCAACAGCTAAATTTATATCACTAATCAGAACTTTATAACCTTCATTGGCTAGATCTTTTGCTATTCCTAAGCCAATACCACTGACAGAACCTGTTACTAAAGCTGTTTTTTTATGTGTCATATTTTCATTCCGTTTGTTTAATATTTAATTGTGTCTAAACAGAATATAACGATAGCTCTCGAATGTTAACTAAACACTTAAACTTTTCTGCTATGAAAAGCAGTTTTTTTTTCTGATAACCATATTAACCACACAAAAAGCAAGGAATATAATATAACAAAAGGATATAACACAAAATCACGGTCACTTATCAACCAGTTATCGAACACTAAAACACCTCCTCTAATAATTACCATATAATGAACCTATTAATTAAAATAAAATTTCAAATAAACAGCAGAAACAAAATAAAATTTCGACAACTATCCGACTAAAGTATATTGGTTGAATTATTCTCCTTGATATATGATGGACAAAGCTCAATCAATTTGAAGCTTATTTAACCTCTATATAATAATGATTAAATACAAAAGGAATAAGACTATGGGACGCATTGCATTAGTAACGGGTGGTACACGTGGAATAGGCGAATCTATTAGCGTTATGTTAAAAGAGAATGGTTATACTGTAATAGCGAACTATGCTGGCAACGATGAAGCCGCTCAAGAGTTTACTGACCGAACAGGTATCCAAACATCTAAGTTTGATGTTGGCAATTATGAAAACGTAACTCAAAGCATTAAAGACATAGAATCTGATTTCGGACCAATTGATGTACTTGTAAACAATGCCGGTATTACAAGAGATGGCACCATGCACCGCATGGACTTTGATAAATGGAATGCCGTTATTCAAACTAACCTATCATCTTGTTTTAATACATCTCGCGCGGTTATTGAAGGCATGAGAGAAAGATCATTTGGACGTATTGTTAACATTGGCTCAGTTAATGGTCAAGCAGGCCAATATGGTCAAGTTAACTATGCTGCTGCAAAATCTGGTATTCATGGTTTTACCAAAGCTCTTGCACAAGAAGGCGCAGCAAAAGGTATTACGGTAAACGCTATTGCACCAGGCTATGTTGAAACAGATATGGTTCGTGCTGTACCTGCCGACGTTTTAGCAAAAATTGTTAGAACAATCCCTGTAGGCCGCTTAGGTCAACCAGAAGATATTGCTCGTTCGGTATTATTTTTAGTATCAGATGATGCAAGTTTTGTTACTGGCTCTACCTTATCTATCAATGGTGGTCAGCACATGTACTAAATATAAAAGTATCGAGTCTTAACTTTTATATTCTAAACGTAGATGATTTTTCATCTACGTTTTTTATTTCAGCTACGATAAACCAAGATTTAATTACTACTTAGTTTAGGCTTATTTAAATAGAGGAAATAAGCTGAAGAAATACCTGCCGAAGCAAAAATCATACACATCACCATTATTTGATACCTAGCTGCTATAAAAGGTGAAATACCAGAGAGAATTTGCCCCGTCATCATACCAGGTAAAGACACAACTCCAACCGCTAAAAGTGCATTAACATTGGGGATCATAGATGCCTGAAAAGCTATATTTCGAGCCTGAACATAGCTTGAATTATTAGCTAGCTCCGAATAAAAACGCTCACCGGATAAACTAATACTATTCATGCTGCTAGCGAAAACCATACCTGCAAGGGGGATAATGGTTTGAGATTGATACCAAGGAGATAGTTGTAAAACCCCTTGAGTAATAATAAATA
>CAXIBS010000119.1:0-7254 GCA_964022585.1 uncultured Colwellia sp. | reverse complement strand
GCTGCGTGTTTACTTTCAATGTGTATGACAGCTTCTTTATATGCCTCAAGGCGTACTAATTCAATATTTTTACTTTGTAGCTCTTTATTGAGTTCAGTGTTTTCAATAACTAATGCATCGTATTTATCATTCAAGCTAATTAGTTGGCTTTGAAATTCTTCACGAAGTTCTTTTGTTGCAACAGACGATTGATTGTTGTCACTTTGTAATGCTAGAACTCTAGCGCTAGCTGTTGTCAGCTTTGCTCTGGTTATTCCTGCTTGTAATGCGATTGATTCAGCTTGTTTAGTGAATGCTAAGTCACGTACATCATTGGCTTCTAATGAAGTACTAATGCCATGTAGTAATATTTCTTTAGCGAGTAAGTACTGTTCATAAAACTTTTCTTTTGTGTTTTTAAGTGCGTTCACTTCTTTAGCTATATGATATAGGTGAGCAAGTTCAAACTCAGCCAGCTCTACTGCTGTTTTTATCGCTTGTTTGGCGCGAGGTGTAGCTGAAATTATAGCGTTTGCATTTGCTCTTGCTGCTAATAACTTTTGATGGCTAATAGGCACATATCTAGCCAAACGCTTCTTCTTGATGTGAACAATGTCTTTATCAAGCTGGCTTAGGTAGTTTACTCGTACCGTTCGTACTTCTAGTGCTTGCATATCAATAAGAAGCTTAGGTTGCTTTGCTTGGGCTTTAGTTACTTCTCCATCATCAATATACTCTACAAGATCATCAATTCTCAAATTGATTTTTTTATAGTCTTTAGCGTATGCTTTTGGAGCTCCAATAGTGTCTAAAACGGCTTTTTGGCTAAAAGTTTCTGCTAAGGTAGTTTCTGCGGTCTCTTTTATACTGTAAGCAAACTTCAACTTTTGATTAGCAAGGGCTATGTAATTCATTATTTCTTGCTTAGCTTCTTGGTATTGCTCAGTATCACTTTGAAAAACGTTTAAAGAAGAAGCACCATTTCTACCTATATCCATATACTCTTCAGTCGCATTATCAAACTCTGCAATGGCTTGTTTAAAACTATTAGGTGCAAAATAAGCAAGTTGAGCTTCTTTTGCTTGGCTTATGTCCTGTTTTAATTTATCAAGTAGCACTTTAGCTTCAATAAAGTATTGTGTTTGTTGGTTAACTTCCATACTTTTTGTTACGGGTGGTGTGTTAGTTGATTGGCATGCAGTTAAAAGAGATAGCCCTATACAAGTAAGACATAAAGAGATGGATTTCATTGAAGGTCCTTTTAGGAGAATTCCGTACAAAAATATAAACTTTACAAAGTATAACGTAAATTTAATTTAACTATCAAAAACAAAAGCACTTCTTTTATTAGAAAAGTGCCTTCTAAATACTTAATTTAAAGCTGAAATAAAAAATGTGACTTTGAAAGGGGGGAAAACCAATATTGAATAAGTTATATAGAAAAATAACCTTATATGGGCTTAACGGTAATAGGGCCTTCTAGAAAAGTAATTAAGTAAAACTTGCGAGTTAATTACGCTATAACTAAGGTGTAGCAATGCTATTTACAATGGCTCATCATTCTCGCTTGATTCTTTATCATTGAAAAAGTTATCTACAAAAAAGTTTAATTTATCTTGAACAAGGTCATAAGTGCTATCGATATCAGTTTCAATTTTGCCATCAAGTACTGCTAAGCTATCAAGAATATCACGTGCATCATTAAAACCTATTTCTATACCGCTTTTAATTGTTGATACAAATGCATCTAAAGATTCTTCAGAAGTCATGTCTGAATTTTGTTGTTGAAAGGCTTGATAAAATCCTGTCGCGAAACTAACAATTCTTGTTGCGGTAGCTTCGGGAGATACATCTATTTTCTGTTCATAGGCTGTTTGAATTGGTTGAGATTCTTGTGTGGGATCAATGGCTTCATTTATGGCGCTTAATGCCGTTTTATAGAGTAAAGCCATAGGCTCATTACCCATTTTTAAACTGACTTCCAGTTGTGAGCGAACAATCTCATTATTTTGCTCTTTTTTAGTTTGACCATAATCATATGTTTTTGTGGTTTGATTTGGTTGTTGCGGTTGTGCTAATTGCGGTTTCTCGCTGATATCATTAATGGACATAATGTATCTCTATATTACTGACTATTAATACAACAATAGCTAATTATGTTCAAAATAGATATTAATATGACGAGTAATTTTTATGATCTAATCAAGTAATAAAATTAGGTTTATAAGATGGATTGATTAATAGAAAATTAGACTGAGTTCAAGGGTTGGTGTTAGTTTGTAATCATAGTAAGAAAGGCTTGAGAGCACTTTGTTACTATGATTATTTGATGCAATGCTTGTTAATCTTTCAAATGATGAAAATCTATTTCTTCAATTTTATTACCAGCATTTTCATCTAAAAACATTTCATTATCAAACTGTTGTTCAGACTTAGCAACAACAATGCTAACCATACTATCACCTGTCACATTAACGGCGGTGCGAGTCATATCAAGCAATCTATCTACACCAATAATTAATGCAATCCCTTCAACAGGCAAGCCAACCTGATCTAACACCATGGCTAACATAATTAACCCTACACCGGGAACTCCTGCAGTGCCAATAGAGGCGAGTGTGGCTGTAAGTACAACGGTAACATAATCAGCTAGGGTTAAATCTTGACTGAACACCTGTGCTATAAACACGGTGGCAACACCCTGCATAATTGCTGTGCCGTCCATATTAATAGTGGCACCTAGTGGCACAGTAAACGATGCTATTGAGTTATCTACACCCATTTTTTTTGTTGCAGTTTCTAAAGTAACAGGAATCGTTGCATTAGAGCTTGCTGTTGAAAAAGCAAAAATTGCCGCGTCACGCATTTTCTTTAAGAAAACAATAGGATTTAACCCTGTAAGTAACTTCAAGATGACGGGATAAGTAACTAAAGCATGAATAAATAAAACAGCCAGTACAACTAAGAAATAAACAATCAAGTTACCAAAGGTTTCAAGCGAAACTGTTGTAAATAAGGAGGCGAGTAATGCAAACACGCCATAAGGGGCTAAGTTCATTAAAATAGTCACTAAACGCATTATTACTTCGCTTAGATCTTCAAAAATACTGGCTATGCGCTCACCTGCTTTTCCTGATAAAGCAATGGCTATTCCAAAGAGTAAAGCAAAAACAATTATTTGTAACATATTACCTTGAGCAAAAGCCTCAAAAGGGTTTGTAGGAAACATTTGAATAATTACTTGCGCAAGCGAAGGGGCTTCTCTGGTGGTGAAGCTGCTATTAGCTGACATGCCAACACCCTCACCAGGACCAATAATGATAGCAATAAATATTGCAAAGCTAATGGCTATTGCTGTTGTCAGTAAATATAAACCAATTGCTTTACCGCCAATACGCCCTAATTTAGTTGTATCTTGCAGCGAACAAACACCACAAACCAAAGAAACAAAAACTAAGGGCACAACAAGCATTCTTAAGCTCGCCATAAATATTTGACCAATAACTTCAAATACACCATCAACTAAAAAACTTTGTAGCGATACTTCGAATAATAATACGTTAAAAACAAAATCTTGTCCGTTAGGCATAAGCCATTGTAAAAATGAACCTAAGACAATTCCGGAAATCATGCCGATAATAATTCTAGTGGTTAAACTATTTTTTTTGGGGGTAAGCGAATTTTCTGTTGTTGTCATATGAATAGAAGGTGTGCTGTTAATATAAATATATCTGTAAGACTAGCAATAAACAGAACGAGAAAAAACAGTTTTGCTAATTTTAGGTTTAATTTAAGGATATAAGTGAACTTCATTGATGATTAAGCTTTTTTCTAATTAAAATTAAAGTATTAAGTTGTACTTTTTTGCTATTTATCAGTTAATATGAATAATTAAGCATATTAAAAGTTAATCAAAAGATAATAGGAATATCCTCATGGAGTTACTTCGACGCTTTAGTTTTACGCTGTTATTAATGACCTTAACCACATTAGTAGCATGTGGTGGCAGTGGTGGTGGCCTTTCAGCAGAAGGTGGAGGAGGTACAGTAGAAGACCCTATTGCTATTTCACTTGCACTATCTAATCAAAATGTCACAGGACAAGCACCTGTAACATTGACAGCAGTTGTAACAAAAGGAAGTAGTATTGTTCCTAACAAAACAGTTACATTTACTTCTGATATAGGTGCATTTTCTCCAAGTTCAGGTACAGCATTAACCAATGACGCAGGCGTTGCCGTAATAACGCTAACTGCTGGTAGTGTTCGAGGAGCGGGTACTATCACAGCATCTGTTTCATCAGGTGAAGAAAGTACTATCGATTTTAGTACTCAAGGTGATGATATCAGTGTCGCAGGTGATATTAATATATCCGTATTATTGCTTGATAGTGATGGTAATGAAACTGATACGATTACCTCTTCTAAGCCAGGTAAAGTTGTAGCCACTATTAATGGTATAAGTACGCCATTAATTGTCACCTTTGTAACTACTGTAGGTGAAATACCAATTGCTACAGCTATCACAAATGATAGTAATGAAGCGAGCGTAGACATATTAGCAGGTGGTAGTTTAGGCGCTGGCTCTGTTACGGCTTCAATTGAAAGTGGTGAAACAGGCCGAGTACTATTGGTTGTGGGCTCATCTACGGTAACTATGGGTAGTGGTGACCCGTTTGTTGAAGGTGAAGCTGAAATTAGTTTAGCGCAAATATCAGCAGGCGGTACAACAGTAGTAACAGTTAATATTATTGATGATCAAGGTGCTTTATTTACTGAACCTGTTGATGTTAACTTTTCTTCAAGTTGTTCTAGCTTAAGTACACCTACTGCAATAGTAAGCTCTCCGATTACGACATCAAATGGTATTGCTACAAGTACATATCTTGCCAAAGGTTGTGTGGGTGATGATCCTATTAATGTTACAGCCAATGCTGGTGGTATTAATTTATCAGCAACCACATCTGTAAATGTATTACCTGCAGAAGTAGGTAGTATTGAATTTATCTCATCTGTACCGGAAAATATTTCAATCTTGGGCACTGGCGCACTAGGTGGTTCAGAAAGCTCAGTAGTTAAATTTAAAGTGCTAGATACCAATGCCAACCCAGTCAACAATCAAGTAGTTAACTTCTCATTAAATACTACCGTTGGCGGTATTCAATTAATACCAGGTAGTGCCACAACTAATAATGAAGGTATTGTTCAAACGGTAATCAATTCAGGTACGGTTGCTACTAGTGTAAGAGTGCAAGCAACTATTGATGGAAGTGATCCTGCAATATCATCTCAATCAAGTGTGTTAGTGGTTTCTACAGGTATTCCGGATCAAGATAGTTTTAGTTTATCAGCTACTATTTTAAACCCAGAAGGGTGGGATAGAGATGGAACAACTGTAGAAGTAACAGCACGTTTAGCTGATGCTTATAATAACCCTGTACCAGACGGCACTGCGGTTACTTTTACTACAGAAGGTGGCTCTATTGAACCATCATGTATAACAAGTGGTGGAGGTTGTACAGTAACTTGGACAAGTCAACTTCCTAGACCAGAGGGGCATGTTTTAGCGCATAATACTGGAGATGAGTACAATTTCTTTAATAATCAACCGGATATTATTCACCCTCCTGAGCAGTTTAATACATTAGGACAGAAGTTTGGTGGTCGAGCAACTATTTTGGCTACTGCAATTGGAGAAGAATCTTTCCCTGATTTAAATGGTAACGGTCGATTTGATGAATGTGAGCTCATTGCTTTTACTGGTGGTACAGGAAAACCTTGTAATGGCGATGGCAGCATAAATGTTGATGGCGATGACATTACCTATACAGGAAATGACGTGAGTGGGAAGCCTTATGACTTAAAAGAAGCTTTTGTTGATCACAACGAAGATGGTTTATATAACCCCGCTGAAGCTGGTGGCGAAACAGGGGGAGAGCTAGAAGAGTTTGAACCAGGTGACTTTAATAGCAACGGTATTTTTGATTTAAATGATGGAAAATACAATGGTGTGCTTTGTGCTATTCCGGCACATGATGGCTGCTCAGAAAACAAATCACTGAATGTTCGCGGTGAGTTAGTATTAGTTATGTCGGGCAGTAACCCATTAATGGTGCTAAATGCTACAGATGATGCGGTAAGTGCAACCATTGATGATGATAATGATGAGAATACGCCAGCTGTACCAAACCCTAATTTTAATCCTGATGATTCAGTCGTTTATATTGCGGGCGAAAATACGGGGTTTGTTACGGTAACTATTTCAGACTTACATAATCAGCCAATGCCAGCGGGAACTAAAATTACCTTTGCTGCATCTGTTGGGGGCGGTACAACTCCGAGCACTTATATTTGGCCTAATGACAATCACAATGGAGGCAGAACATTCTCTATTGGGGTTAAAGGTGCTAAAGAGCCTGCTTCAGGTGTGTTGAGTGTAACGCTTGAAACAGTAGAAGGTGGAGTTACCACCACTTTCTCGCCAGCGACCATTGTTATTCAATAATCTTGGATATTAGAAAATAATAAAAAGGCCGTTTCTTATAAAAGAAACGGCCTTTTTTCATTAAATGTTAAAGCTATTTGCTTATTTCGTTAATTAAAAAAGCAGAAATATCACCTGCTACTTTTAATGTTTTAATTCGGCTGGCTTCACCTTGCCCTGAGCTATCAGTAAAAGGGGCTATTTCCATCATATCACCACCTGTAATAGGGTAATTAGTAGCAATTGCCTGTAGTATTTTCATTGCTTCTTCAGGTAATAAACCGTCTGGTTCAGGTGTTCCAGTTGAGCTGGCAAAACTCTCATCAATGGCATCAATATCAAAACTAACATAGATCTCATCAATATTTTGAGTTGCTAACTGTATAAGAATATTTTCAATAACTTTATCAACGCCTAATTCTTTAACTTCTTTAGCCCAATGCTGTTTCACACCAAATGTACTTTCCCAGTGTTGTTTAGGCTTTGCTGTAGAGCGGATACCCACTTGAATTAAGTGCTCAGGGGCAGGTAAGTCATCTAAAATATGTGTACACCAAGAGCCGAAGCATAAATCAATACCTAAACGCTCTACCAGTAAGTCGGTATGAGCATCAAAATGAATGATAGCTGTACGCTTGCCCTGTTTTTGTTTAGCTTGCAAATAAGCCTTAGTGAGAGGGTAGCTAACACTGTGATCGCCACCTATTCCAAAAATACCTTTATCAGGAAATTGTGCATAAAAATCATGCAAAACATCTTCGGTAATACTTAAAGGGCTTACGCAATAATCACT
>CAXIBS010000118.1:0-7280 GCA_964022585.1 uncultured Colwellia sp. | reverse complement strand
AAATAAATCATTTGAGTTAATAGATTTCACATAAATGCACTTTACCAAAAACCGATGTTTACCATCGGTTTTTTTATGACCCAATTACTAGTATTTGTCGTTAGCAATCAACAACAGTAACTTGTTTAGAAGGGAGTAATTCTTTAATTAGTGGACGGCTACTGAAAATTAGCTTAAGACAATAGAGGTAACATAGTGTTGAGGTAATTTGAGAGGGCAGTTCTAAAGTCAATTTGAATCGGAATTTGCTCTTTAAACAAAATAATATTCTGAAAGGTGTTGTTTGATAATTAATCATGTTTATCTCCTCCTTCTGTTTAGGCTGTTTTATGGGCAAAGCATGCAACTATAGTCTAATTTTTCAAGAAAACTTGGTACTTGCCATAGAATAAAAAGCTCTTTTTGTGATAGTATTTGCGCCAGAAAATTTTAACTTAGAGCCAGTGGGTCTAATTATCGAAACCTTAGTTTTTTATATAAGGTGAGGTTTTAGTCTTACTGAAATACACTGAAATTGGTTGTTTTAATTTATCTAATTGATATTTATATGTTTTATTGTGTGAGTGTTGATTATAGAAATTAATAAACTAATTTTTATACTCCCATCAAAAGTAGTGCAAGTGTTTATGATTACAATAAAAAAAGGCTTAGATGTACCTGTAAAAGGTGCACCACAGCAGGTAATCCATGATGGTCCGTCCATCAAGACCGTTGCGACATTAGGTGAAGAGTTTGTGGGTATGCGTCCAACCATGTTTGTTAAAGTGGGTGATCGCGTTAAAAAAGGTCAGATTATTTTTGAAGACAAAAAGAATCCTGGCGTTAAATTCACAGCTCAAGCTGCCGGTGTTGTTACAGAAATTAACCGTGGTGAAAAACGTGTTCTGCAATCAGTCGTTATTGAAGTAGACGGCGATGAACAAGTGACGTTTACCAGTCATCCAGCAAGTGAACTAAGTTCTCTATCTCGTATAGAAGTACTGAATACTCTTGTTGATTCTGGCTTGTGGACTGCACTAAGAACCCGTCCATTCAGCAAGATACCTGCAATAGATTCAACTGTTTCTGCAATTTTTGTTAGCGCAATGGATACTAATCCACTAGCTGCTAATCCAGAAATTGTGATTGGCGAGCAAGCAGAAGCGTTTAAAAATGGTTTATCCGTTTTATCTCGTTTAACTGACGGTGAAATATACGTGAGTAAAGCGCCAGGCGCTAACATTCCTGTTGCTAAAACCGTGCAAGTAAATGAGTTTGCTGGCAAACATCCTGCGGGATTAGTTGGTACGCATATTCATTTCATCAAACCAGTTAGTATCGATAAATTTGTTTGGCACATAGGTTATCAAGATGTTATCGCTTACGGTAAGTTATTTACCACAGGTGAAATTGATAATTCACGTGTTATTTCTTTATCTGGTCCTGCAGCCAAAAACCCTCGTTTAGTTCGTACAGTACTTGGTGCTAGTACAGCAGAATTAACTGCTGATGAAGCAATGGGTGGTGAGTTACGTGTTGTTTCAGGTTCATTATTAATGGGCTCAACAGCAAACGCTGTACATGGCTATTTAGGTCGTTACCACGTGCAAGTTTCATTAGTTAATGAAGGTCGTGAAAAAGAATTTATTGGTTATATGTACCCTGGACCAAACAAGTTCTCTGTAACGCGTGCTTATATGTCTCATTTTTTCCCGAAAAAATTATTCAATATGACCACATCAACTAATGGTAGTGAACGTGCAATGGTGCCAATTGGTAACTTTGAACGTGTAATGCCTTTAGATATTTTACCTACCATGTTATTGCGTGATTTAGTTGCCGGTGATACCGACACAGCACAACAACTTGGTGTTTTAGAGCTAGACGAAGAAGATTTAGCGCTTTGTACATTTGTTTGCCCAGGCAAAACAGATTACGGCGTGTACCTTCGTGATTGCCTAACCACAATTGAGAAGGAAGGTTAGTCATGGGCTTGAAAAAGTTTATTGAAGATATAGAGCCGCACTTTGAAAAAGGCGGTAAACATGAGAAATGGTTTGCTTTATATGAAGCTGTAGCTACTGGGTTATTTACCCCAGGTATGGTTAACAAAGGCAAAACTCACGTACGTGATAGTATCGATTTAAAACGTATTATGATCACGGTATGGCTTGCGGTTTTCCCAGCCATGTTCTTTGGTATGTACAACATCGGCTTCCAAGCAGTTGAGGCTTTGGCAAGTGGTTATGCAATGCCTGATACTTGGCAGACTGGCTTATTTACTATGCTAGGTGGAACACTTTCAGCTGAATCAGGTTGGTTTAGCATGATGTTCTACGGTGCTATGTTCTTCCTACCTATTTATGCCGTTACCTTTATTGTTGGTGGCTTTTGGGAAGTACTTTTTGCTGCAGTACGTGGTCATGAAGTAAATGAAGGTTTCTTCGTTTCTTCTATTTTATTCGCACTTATTTTGCCTGCTACTATTCCTTTATGGCAAGTAGCTATCGGTATTACTTTCGGTATTGTTATTGCGAAAGAAGTATTTGGTGGTACAGGTAAGAACTTCTTAAACCCAGCATTAGCAGGTCGTGCATTTTTGTTCTTCGCATACCCTAGCCAAATCTCAGGCGACACAGTTTGGGTTGCTGCGGATGGCTTCTCAGGTGCAACAGCATTAAGTGCTGCAAACCAAGGTTTAGTTGATTATTCAATGAATGCTGATTGGTGGAATGCTTTCTGGGGCTTTATTCCTGGTTCTGTAGGTGAAGTATCAACGTTTGCTATTCTACTTGGTGGTGCATATATCCTTTATAAAGGTATTGCTTCATGGCGCATCGTACTAGGTGTGTTTGGCGGTATGGTTGCAACTTCTTTCTTATTCAACCTTATTGGTAGTGATACTAACGCTATGTTTGCTATGCCTTGGCATTGGCATTTAGTTATTGGTGGTTTTGCTTTCGGTATGATGTTTATGGCAACTGACCCTGTTTCTGCTTCTTTCACTAATACTGGTAAATACTGGTTTGGTGCATTAGTCGGTATCATGGTTGTGTTAGTTCGTGTTGTGAACCCAGCATTCCCTGAAGGTATGATGTTAGCAATCTTATTCGCTAACTTGTTCGCACCATTGTTTGACTACTTTGTTGTTAAGAGCAACATTAAACGGAGGCTTGCACGCAATGTCTAGTAATAAAGAAACATTCGGTAAAACGGTTGGTTTTGTACTAGCTGTTTGTGTTGTCTGTGCTGCATTGGTGTCTATTTCTGCTGTTGGATTAAAACAAAAGCAAAAAGACAATAAAGCACTAGATCAACAAACTAAGATTCTTGAAGCTTCTAATCTTCTAGCAGATGCCACTAAAGAAGGTGGCATGGGCATAGTAGCAACCTACAAAGCATTAGTTGATGCGCGTTTGGTTGATTTAGATTCTGGTAAATTTATTGAAGGTGATGTAGTTAACTTTGACGAGCGTCGTAACTCTCGTGATAAAGCATTATCAACTAAACCTGAAAATGATTTAGCGGGTATCAATCGTCGTTCAAACACAGCTGTTATTTATTTAATTAAAAATGAAGCAGGTGCTGTTGAAACTGTTGTATTACCAATCGTTGGTTCTGGTTTATGGGATCTAATGTACGGTTATGTTGGTTTAGAATCTGATTTAAATACAGTGAAAAGTGTTATCTATTCTGATCATAAGGAAACTCCTGGATTAGGTGCTGAAGTACTTAACCCTAAGTGGAAAGCATTATGGCCAGGTAAGAAAATCTATAATGACGCTGGTGAAGTTAAAGTTAAGCTTGTTAAAGGTGGCGCAAAAGCTGCTGATATCCACGGTGTGGATGGTTTATCAGGTGCTACATTAACCAGTAACGGCGTTACAAACACTTTACAGTTTTGGTTTGGTAAAGAAGGTTATGCACCTTTTATTGCTAAATATCGTGCAGAAGGGGTTAAATAATGTCTTCAGATACTAAAAAAGTATTAACGGGTCCTATTGTTGACAATAACCCGATTGCATTACAAGTACTGGGTATTTGTTCTGCACTTGCTGTAACAAGTTCAATGGCAAATGCGTTAGTAATGACCTTAGCGGTTGTTTTCGTAACAGCATTTTCTAACTTGTTTATCTCAATTATTCGTAACCAAATACCGTCAAGTGTACGTATTATCGTGCAAATGGCGATTATTGCATCACTAGTAATTGTTGTTGACCAAGTGTTAAAAGCTTTCTCTTATCAATTATCAAAAGAGCTTGCTGTATTTGTTGGCTTAATTATTACTAACTGTATTGTTATGGGTCGTGCTGAAGCTTTTGCTATGAAAGAAAAGCCAGGTGTGAGTTTCTTAGACGGTATTGGTAATGGTTTAGGTTACGGTGCTATTTTAATGCTAGTTGCGTTTTTCCGTGAATTACTTGGTTTTGGTACCTTATTTGGTATCGAGATTTTACCATTAATTCAAAATGGCGGCTGGTATCAAGCGAATGGTCTATTAGTATTACCATTTAGTTCATTCTTTGTTATTGGTTTAATTATTTGGGCTATTCGCCAATGGAAACCAGAACAAGTAGAGAAGGATTAATAGCATGGAACATTATATTGCATTATTAGTTAAATCTATTTTTATTGAAAATATCGCTTTGATGTTTTTCTTAGGTATGTGTACCTTCCTTGCTGTATCTAAAAAAGTTGATACGGCAATTGGTTTAGGTGTTGCTGTTGTTGTTGTACTTGGTTTGGCTGTTCCAATGAACCAAGTTATCTACCAAGCAATATTAGCCCCTGGCGCACTTGATAGCATTCTAGGTATTACCGATCCAAATGAATCAGTTGACTTAAGCTTTTTAGCTTTTATTACCTTTATCGGTGTAATTGCAGCTTTAGTTCAAATTTTGGAAATGGTACTAGACAAGTATTTCCCTGCGCTTTATCAAGCACTAGGGATTTTCTTACCGCTAATTACAGTAAACTGTGCGATTTTTGGTGCTGTGTCTTTCATGGTAGCGAAAAACCTTACTTTTGGTGAAAGTATTGTTTACGGCATTGGCTCTGGTATTGGTTGGGCGCTTGCTATCGTTTTATTAGCTGGTTTACGTGAGAAGATGAAATACTCTGATGTACCTGACGGCTTAAAAGGCTTAGGTATTACATTTATCACTGCTGGATTGATGGCCTTTGGGTTCCTATCATTCGGTGGTATTTCACTATAACGATTTAGATAAATAAATAAGGAAAGGTCGATGGAAATTATTCTCGGCGTATCGATGTTCACAGCGATAGTTATTGCCTTAGTATTAGTGATTTTATTTGCTAAATCTAAGTTAGTATCAAGCGGTGATATTACAATTAATATAAATGGCGATCCTGAAAAGGCAGTAACAACTGCTGCAGGTGGCAAGTTATTAGGTGCATTAGCTGACCAAGGTATCTTTATCCCTTCTGCTTGTGGTGGCGGTGGTACATGTGGCCAATGTCGTGTAGAAGTGCATTCAGGTGGTGGCGATATTCTTCCTACTGAAGAAGGCCATATTACTAAGCGCGAGGCGAAAGAAGGTTGTCGTTTAGCCTGTCAGGTTGCTGTTAAGCAAGACATGGAAATTGAAGTTGAAGATGAAATCTTCGGCGTTCAACAATGGGACTGTGAAGTTATCTCAAATGATAACCAAGCTACTTTCATTAAAGAACTTAAACTTCAAATTCCAAATGGTGAATCTGTACCGTTTAAAGCGGGTGGTTATATCCAAATTGAAGCACCTGCACATCATGTTAAATATAAAGATTTTGACATTGATGAACAGTATAAAGGTGACTGGAACCATTTTGGTTTCTTTGATGTTGAATCAAAAGTTGATGAACCAACACTACGTGCTTATTCAATGGCAAACTACCCAGAGGAAGAAGGCATTATTATGCTGAATGTGCGTATTGCTACGCCTCCTCCAGGACGTTTACATTTACCAGCAGGTAAAATGTCATCATTCATCTTTAGCCTGAAACCAGGTGATAAAGTAACGATTTCAGGTCCATTTGGTGAGTTCTTCGCTAAAGAAACTGATAATGAAATGGTATTTATCGGTGGTGGTGCTGGTATGGCGCCAATGCGTTCTCACATCTTTGATCAACTTAAGCGCTTAAAATCTAAGCGTAAGATGAGTTTCTGGTATGGTGCTCGTTCAAAACGAGAAATGTTCTATGAAGATGATTATAACGGCTTAGCTGCTGATAATGATAACTTCCAATGGCATGTTGCTTTATCTGATCCTCAACCTGAAGATAATTGGGATGGCCTAACAGGTTTCATTCATAATGTACTTCATGAAGAGTATCTTAAAGATCACGAAGCGCCAGAAGATTGTGAATACTACATGTGTGGTCCACCAATGATGAATGCTGCTGTTATTCATATGCTTAAAGATTTAGGCGTAGAAGACGAAAACATTATGTTAGATGATTTCGGTGGCTAATTTTCGCCAATGAATTCATTGAATAATAAGGCGACCTAGGTCGCCTTTTTAATATCTCATGCTTGTGGAACGACAAGCTTTTTCAAAAGTAACTGAGATTTATTTAGTTAAAGCAGCAATAAACAGCAGATGTTTTAACTCAATAAATTTTATGAAGGTATTGTTATGCAATATATTTTTAACCTTAAGAAAAATAGGCAAGCGATTAAACTAGCGCTGATAGTCGCCACATTGGTAATACTTGCAGGGTGTTTTCCGAGTAATGATCTTGGTCGTCAAGAATATTTACTACAAGGTAGAACTATGGGAACAACCTATAATATTAAAGTGGTAGGAGAAAATATCGATACTGAAAAGTTACAGCAAGGCATTGATGCAAAGCTAGTCAAGTTAAACCAGGAAATGTCGACCTATATTAAAGATTCAGAATTATCGATATTTAACCAATCAACCTCGCTTGAGCCAGTTAAGGTATCTGAAGGCTTAGGTCGAGTGATTAACGAAGCTATACGTTTAGGTGAGTTAAGTGAAGGGGCGCTTGATGTTACTGTGGGACCTTTGGTTAATTTATGGGGATTTGGCCCAGAATACCGTCCTGAAACAGTGCCAAGTGAGGAATTACTATTAGCAACCAAGTCGCGCATTGGTTTAGATAAACTTACCTTTGAACGAGGAATGTTAAGTAAAAATATTCCAGATCTTTATGTAGATTTATCTACCATAGCCAAAGGTTATGGGGTTGATTTAGTTGCAGAGTTTGTCGAGGCCAATGGTATTAATAACTACCTAGTTGAAATTGGCGGTGAAATGCGCCTTAAAGGTTTTAAACAT
>CAXIBS010000117.1:0-7359 GCA_964022585.1 uncultured Colwellia sp. | reverse complement strand
CATTACCTGGTTTTTCTTACAATTTGGGCATTTAGCTCATTGGAATACACAGCCATCATTAAAATAAACACCTGAAAAAGCATTCCTCCTAAAGTAGAGCCAAATAAAATCCCCCACGTATACCAATCTTTTTGTTGCAATTGCCATGGCTGTTGCTCACCTATAGTCACTTTCCATTGACGAGTATTCACACTTAGATTAGTACTTTCAACATGACGATAGCTGCTACCAATCTCCTGACCAAACAATATAAATGGATCTTGTGAGGTAACATCTTCAATATACAAAGCAATTTTTTCTGTTGGTAGAGAAGATATTTGGTGAAAAAAATCAGTAAACTGCACTACAGCAATAACAAAACCAAGTAAGCTCTTTGAGTTTTCGTCTTTTATATCAACTAAACCATTTCTTTTATCTGAGTATACTGCTGCAACAAAGAGCACACCTGAGCCTGCGTGTTCATCCTGAATCAAATTTATTGGTGCACTAGCAATAATCTGTTTGCTACGAATAACCTCATCCATTGAGATAATATATTTAGAATTTGTTAAAACATCTAACCCTATAATAGGCTCATTACCTTGATACGGGTAAACATAACGTATAGGAGCATACTGAGTCCTATTTTCTGCTTTACGTACATTACCCGACCTACCTTTCTCTAAAATAATATTGTATTTGCTTTCAAATTCACTCCTATTTTTTTGATCTACAATCGGCGCCCATTCAAGGGCTCTTATACTTGATTTTGCTTGAAAAATTTGTTGCGCAAAAAATTCAAAATTCTTTGATTTGACATTTTCAGTTGCTTTGATGAATGCAGATAAACTATTCAACTCAGAAATTGTTGTGTCTATTTCTTTTTTAATTCCTTGGATTATTCTACTTTTAACCTGAGTAAAGGCATCAAAGCGTTCATGTTGTTGAAAATTTTGAGAGAGTTTAAAAAGTAAACCAATAGCAATAAAAGCTAAAATTGAAGAGATAATAATAAAAATACGTTTAGGTAAATTTAATTGTTGAGCTCCCTTAATTAATAATAATATCGGTGTAATAAAGATTGAAAATAACACACTACCTGACCAACCACTTACAAAAGTAAAAAATAAATTACTATCAAACGTTTTGCTTTCTAATATAGCAACTATCAATACACTAAAAGCAGCCACTAGTGATATTAATGGCCCAACTTTAAAGAGAAATAGCAACAAATGTCGCCTAGATTTCAGCCAATTTTGCTTATTAGTTTCTTGCAACGTTAACTGCTTTGCCCAATAACCTTGTAGAAAAATAGCCAATAAAACGATAATGACCATTGATAGCTCTATTTGAAGACTTAATGAGATAGATAAATAGAAACAAAAAGATATGGTAGCCACGGTAATAGCTAAGAATGTACTCGTTCCAAAAGCGATAACTAATGCCGTTGTAATGCCAGCAGCAGGCCCTATAAAGCTAGTAAAAGAGTAAGGTGTTACAAAAATAACAGTGCAAATACACGCACACAAATAGATAGAAGAAGTTAAAAGAAATTGTTGAATTGATTTTTTCATTATGCGAATTATTTTCTATTATGTTATTGAACAACTCAAAGAGTAAAGTTCAGCCACTTGGTCGATACTATCACTATTTACAACCTTCTCTCAAACTAATCCAAATTAACTGGCTTTAATTATAGCCGTATAAAACATCAATAAACCAATATGTTAAGCAATACAATATCAATCACTTTATTAAAAATGCTCTTACCTTAGCAAGCAGCTATTAGTATAAAAATTAAACCTTATTAGTATTAACTTGCTATAACCCCAAACTTATCTCTAGAAAGAGTTTGGCTATATATAAAAAAAAACTATTAAAAATATAAAAAATAGTGCGAATTAATTTGCGCTATACCGTGTGGTAGTGGAAAATACGCGCAATTAAATTATATATACTCACGTTGCTTAATCGTGCCTCATTTCAATTTAAAATGACTCGATTAGGTGAAGCGTATAAACATTACCATTAAAAAATAGATCTGGAGCAAATATGTCATCGCGTCAAGAACTAGCGAATGCAATTCGTGTTTTAAGCATGGATGCAGTACAAAAAGCAAAATCAGGACACCCTGGTGCCCCGATGGGGATGGCGGATATCGCTGAGGTTTTATGGCGTGATTTTTTAAAGCATAATCCAAGTGATCCTAACTGGGCTGATCGTGACCGTTTTATCCTTTCAAATGGCCATGGTTCAATGCTTATTTATTCTCTACTGCATTTATCAGGCTATGACTTATCTATTGACGACTTAAAGAGCTTTCGTCAACTACACTCTAAAACACCAGGCCATCCAGAATATGGTTATACACCTGGTGTTGAAACAACCACTGGCCCACTAGGCGCTGGTATTTCAAATGCCGTAGGTATGGCAATTGCTGAAAAAACATTAGCGGCACAGTTCAACCGTGAAAATCATGATATCGTTGATCACTTTACTTATTGTTTCTTAGGTGATGGTTGTTTAATGGAAGGTATTTCTCACGAAGCCTGTTCATTAGCGGGTACATTAGGCCTAGGTAAGTTAATTGCTTTTTGGGACGACAACGGTATTTCTATTGATGGCCATGTTGAAGGTTGGTTCACTGATAATACACCACAACGTTTTGAATCATACGGCTGGCATGTAATCAATGTTGATGGTCATGACTCTGAAGCAATTGCTTCAGCCATTGTAGAAGCTAAATCAGTGACAGATAAGCCAAGTATGATTTGTTGTAAAACAATTATCGGTTTTGGTTCTCCAAATAAGTCAGGTACACATGATTGTCATGGTGCGCCGTTAGGTGATGAAGAAATAGCAGCTACACGTGAATTTTTAAACTGGTCTCATGCACCATTTGAAGTGCCAGAAAATGTTTACTCTCAATGGGACCAAAAAGAAAAAGGTGCTGCTGTTCAAGTAAGTTGGAATGAAAAATTTGCAGCTTACCAAGCAGCTTATCCTGAACTTTCTGCTGAATATGAACGTCGTGTTCTTAAAGGTGAGTTACCGAAAGACTTTGAAGAAAAGGCCAATGCTTTTATTCAAGAGTGTCATGAAAGTGGCCAAAATATAGCTTCTCGAAAAGCCTCACAAAATACTATCGAAGCTTTCGGTAAAGTATTACCTGAAATGTTAGGTGGCTCTGCCGATTTAGCAGGCTCAAACTTAACGCTTTGGTCTGGCTCAAAAGGCATTGAAACTGACGCTGCTGGTAACTATATTTTCTACGGTGTTCGTGAATTTGGTATGAGCGGCATTATGAACGGTATTTCTCTTCATGGTGGTTTCATCAATTACGGTGCAACATTCATGATGTTTATGGAATATGCACGTAATGCAGTACGTATGTCAGCGTTAATGGGTATTCAAAATATCTTTGTTTATACTCATGACTCTATTGGTCAAGGTGAAGATGGTCCAACTCATCAACCTATTGAACAATTAACCAACCTAAGAACAACGCCTAATTTAACAACATGGCGCCCGTGTGATGCAACAGAATCAGCCGTTGCTTGGAAAGCTGCAGTGCAAAATCAAAAAGCACCATCAGCCTTGATTTTTTCTCGCCAAGGTCTACCTGCAATGCAACGTGAAGTCGCACAATTAGATGATATTGCTAAAGGTGGCTATATCTTACAAGATTGTACTGGTACTCCTGATGTTATTTTAATCGCAACAGGCTCGGAAGTTGCCTTAGCAGTTGATTCAGCTAAAGTATTGACCGAGCAAGGTAAAAACGTACGTGTAGTTTCAATGCCGTCTACCAATGTATTTGATGCACAAAGTAGCGAATACAAAGCATCAATATTGCCAGCAAACGTTACTAAGCGTGTGGCAATTGAAGCAGCTCACGTTGATTTTTGGGCAAAATATGTTGGCTTAAATGGTGCTGTTGTTGGTATGACTACTTTTGGTGAGTCTGCACCAGGTAATGTATTACTTGAGCACTTTGGTTTTACCGTTGACAATGTAGTGAATACAGTTAACCAATTGTAAGATTAGCATGATAAGCAGCAAGGCTTTCTGCCTGCTGCTTATCATCTTAAAGAAATAAAACTATGATAAACATTGCCATTAATGGTTTTGGCCGTATTGGTCGCAGCATTGTTAGAGCCCTTTATGAAAGTGGCCAAACAAACAATTTCAATATCGTTGCCATTAATGATCTAGCGCCTGCAACCGGTATAGCCCACCTATTAAAATATGATACAACTCATGGACGTTTTGCTTTTAAAGTAGATCAGCAAGATGAAGTATTAACTATTTTTTCTGATAACGTCACAAAAAATGAGATCGCTTTATATCATTTTGAAGAAATTGAAAACTTACCTTGGAAAAAACACAACGTTGATATAGTGCTAGACTGTACAGGTAAGTTTGGTAGTCAATCTGATGGCTTAGCTCATATAGAACAAGGAGCTAAAAAAGTACTCTTTTCACATCCTTGTACCCATGATATCGATGCCACGATTATTTATGGTATTAACCATGAGCAATTAGAGAGTACAGATCGTGTTGTTTCTAACGGATCATGCACTACTAACTGTATTGTTCCTGTAATTAAAGTACTTGATGATAACTTTGGTATTGAAAGTGGCACGATAACAACTATACATTCGTCAATGCATGATCAACAGGTTATCGATGCATATCACCCAGATTTACGTCGAGCACGTGCCGCAAACCATTCAATTATCCCTGTTGATACTAAGTTAGCCGTAGGAATAGAAAGAATTCTTCCTAAATTTAAAAGTCGATTTGAAGCTATAGCTGTTCGAGTTCCTACCGTTAATGTTACAGCAATGGATTTAAGTGTTACCGTTGAAACAAACGTTACCATTGATGAAGTAAACCAAGTAATTAAGCATGCTCAAGCAACTTTGCTAGGTGAAAACGGCTTACAAGGTATATTAGCTTATACTGAGGATCCGCTTGTTTCCGTTGACTTCAACCATGACCCACATTCATGTATCGTAGATGGTAATCAAACACGTGTTAGCCATAAACGCTTAATAAAAATGTTGGTATGGTGTGATAATGAGTGGGGATTTGCTAATAGAATGCTAGATACTGCGGCACAAATGATGAAATAAGTGAGTAGTTCTCTGTTTATCTATTAAATAGACCTGATTAAAAATTAAAGCATATAAATACAAAAGCAGCTAATTAAGCTGCTTTTTCAGTTTTACTGCTAACTTTTTATTTAAGTAAACATTGCTTTAACATCAGCACAGAGCTCCTTAAATTCATCACTTTGCATAAAGTCAGCTTCTGGTAATATTCCTTTTTTCACATAGCTATTCAATAAAGTATCTTGTGTAGATTCGCTTTTAAATACATTATGATAAATTGCACCTGCACGAATAAAGTCTAAATAATCAACCTCTTTTGGCAAAACCGTTAAGTCACTCCAGCTTTCAGCAAGTAAAGTTAATTCATCTGAAAGACCCCATGTTTTAGTGACGCACCCCCCTACCTTTCCTGATAGCTTAACAATTGCTTGTTGCAAAAACGCTGGGTTAGCAAAAACATCAGGTTGTTTTTCTGCTTCAGTTAAAATAGGTAAAACACCAATGTTATGTACTAGCGCAGCAAGGGTAAGAGTGTCTATAGTTAGAGGAGCATGTTTATTTTCTTTCAGATATAAGCTCATCAGGCTTATCGCCACTGATGCAATATCTATAGTTTTTTCCCAAGATTTTTGCATATATTCAGCAACAATTTTATTTTCAGAAACAAAAACTTGTTTAAGAGCCATTGCTGTAGAGATACTTTTAATTTGACTTAACCCTATTCTTGTCACAGCTTGGGAAACTGTTTCAACAGTAACACTTCTTGCCATTAAAGCACTATTAGCAACTTTTATCATACCAAGTGCTAACGAAGGATCTTGTGCAATAATGTCACTCATTTGACCTAAATTGATATCAGGATCATCCGCTGCTTTTCTCACTTTAAGCGCAACTTCTGGTAGTGTTGGTAAAACCAAAGCATCTTGTTTCATTTTTTCCATTAAAATCGTGTACAAAGCATTTTCAGTAGCCATAAAATTCTCCATAAGTTTAATAACAACATTCACTCTATTAGATTAAAAATAACACAATTTGTATGAAGACCAAGCTTTTTTTAATATTTATCAACATTGTGCAATTATTAACCTACTTAAAGTTAACAGTTATTAAAAGCATTACGAATTGCTCTGTGCTCAATAAGTCTTTTAATCTCACTTTCGATTGCTCAGCGTGAGGTATTTTCTTATAATACGCTCCCTATATTTATTGGATCATTAAAGTTGATCCTTAGTTAAAGATGATACGTTATGTTAAAACCTGAATTACTTTCTCCTGCTGGCAGTCTTAAAAACATGCGCTATGCCTTCGCATATGGTGCTGATGCTGTTTACGCTGGTCAGCCTCGTTACTCTCTTCGGGTTAGAAATAACGAATTTTCTTTAGACAATATCAAACTAGGTATCGATGAAGCTCATGCATTAGGTAAAAAGTTTTATTTAGTGAATAATATTGCTCCTCATAACGGTAAATTAAAAACTTTTTTAAAAGATATCGCTCCAGTTATAGCCATGAATCCTGATGCATTAATTATGTCGGATCCAGGTTTAATCATGATGGTTCGCGAAAATTTTCCTGATATGGCAATACATTTATCAGTACAGGCAAATGCCGTTAATTGGGCTACCGTAAAGTTTTGGCAACAACAAGGCGTTGAGCGCGTTATTTTATCCCGCGAGCTATCACTAGATGAAATAGAAGATATTCGCTTTCATTGCCCTGAAATGGAGCTTGAAGTCTTTGTACACGGCGCGTTATGTATGGCCTACTCTGGCCGTTGTTTATTATCGGGTTATATTAATAAACGCGACCCAAATCAAGGTACTTGCACTAACTCATGCCGCTGGAAATATGATACTCACGAAGCCAAAGAAACTGAAACTGGTGACATTATTGCAGTACCTCCAGCAAAACCAGCTGAAATATATATGCCTGAAGATAAGCCACAGCCTATCGATGATGTGATTTTATTACAAGAACAAGGGCGTCCAGGCGAGTACATGCCAGCATTTGAAGATGAGCATGGTACATACATTATGAATTCAAAAGATTTACGTGCAGTTGAGCATGTTGATCGTTTAATTAAAATGGGCGTTCATTCATTAAAAATAGAAGGAAGAACCAAGTCTTTTTATTACTGTGCTCGAACTGCTCAAGTATATCGACAAGCAATGAATGACTCTATTGAAAACAAAGGGTTTAATCCTCTTTGAAATACAGATTTAGAGCACTTAGCTCACCGTGGCTATACTGAAGGCTTTTTAAA
>CAXIBS010000116.1:0-7366 GCA_964022585.1 uncultured Colwellia sp. | reverse complement strand
ACAACTCTTTCATAAAGATATTCCTCTTGTAAAAAAATCACTAGCGAGTAATGCTCAAATTGCCTTGTTGAAGGGGCGAGCTAATTATTTATGTCGTTATCGCTTAGCACAATATCAAGAAACAAGGGGCCAACTTGATGCCAATACGTTAACTGACTTAGTTAAGGTAAAAACGTGGGCGAATAGTACTCAAACAGGTGATATTGGTGAGTTAGTCAATGTTACCGAAGATTCTAGTGTTTTTCCTTATGTAACCAGCACCTTAGATAATTGTTTAGCAAAAGACTGTCCAGACTTTGAACAATGCTATTTAGTCAGAGCAAGGCAAAAGGCAATTGATGCTGATTTAATTGTAGTAAATCATCATTTGTTTTTTGCTGATATGGCATTAAAAGATACAGGCTTTGGCGAGTTAATTCCCAAAGCTCAGGTGATGATTTTTGATGAAGCACACCAAATAGGAGATATTGCGAGTGATTATTTTGGCGAAGCATTCTCTACAAAACAATTAGCTGATTTATGTACTGATGTTGCTCAAGTTTATCGAAGTAAATTATCAGATGTAAAGCAACTAGGTTTAGCAGCTGAGAAACTTCAGAAAACATGCCAAGAGTTTAGGTTGCTATTTAATTACGACCCTGAACGGGGTAACTGGCGTGAAAAAAGTCATCAGCAACAACTTTCCCAAAAATTTAAACGTTTAAAAATAGATCTCGATTTTTTATATCAAGTAATCAAATTGTGTGTTTCTCGTAATGAAGCTATTGATAATTGTTTTGATCGCGCTGTTTATCTTTTAGCTCAATATGATGTGATGGCGAATGTAGAAGTAAATAACATGAGTTTCTGGTATGAAACTACACCGCGTCATGTGGTTTTACATCAAACACCTTTAAGTGTTGCTGATAAATTTAGTACCTATGTAAAGGAGTCTGGTGCAGGTTGGATTTTTACTTCAGCAACATTAGCAGTTGATAATAGTTTTGAACATTTCTCTCAGCATTTAGGCTTACAAGGTGCTAATCAACTATTATTAGAAAGCCCATTTGATTATCAACAACAATCTCAGTTAGTTGTACCTCGTTATTTACCTGAAGTTAATGATAAGAGTCGAGCCTCACATTTAGCACAATTAGCCATACCTTTAATTGCAGCCAGTAAAGGTGCTTGTTTTATGCTATTTACCAGTTATAGGGTAATGCATCAAGTTGCAGAAATTTTAGCGGACAGTATAGACAACCCACTTTTAGTTCAGGGGCAAATGGCAAAGCGAGTTTTACTTGATCAATTTATAGAAAATGATAGTTCGATATTATTAGCTACTGCGAGCTTTTGGGAAGGTATAGATGTTAGAGGTGATAAGCTTACCTGTGTTATTATTGATAAATTACCTTTTGCTTCTCCTGACGATCCTTTATTACAGGCTCGTTGTGAAGATGTTAGAAGGCAAGGGGGAGATGCATTTGCACAAATACAACTTCCACAAGCAGTAATTGCGCTTAAGCAGGGTGTCGGTAGGCTTATTCGAGATGTTAGCGATCGTGGTGTGATGGTTATTTGTGACAATCGTTTAGTTAATCGCCCTTATGGGCAAACATTTTTAAAAAGCTTACCTGAAATGAAGCGTAGTCGAGACTTAGCTAAGGCTGTGCAGTTTTTAGAAAATTAATAGAATAAGCATTGTGTTTTACATGCATTGCAATGGTAGTGTTATTTATCAGGTTAGTTGAAAATATTTAAGGAAATAGTAGTGAATTATTTGGCCATTGATGCCTCAACTGAAGCTTGTTCAGTTGCTTTACAAGTAAACGGTAAAATATATAGCCGTTATGATTTATGTCCGCAATCTCATAGTTTGCAATTATTACCCATGGTTGATGAATTATTAGCTGAGGCAGGTATTAAAATATCACAATGTGACGGTTTGATTTTTGGACGTGGTCCCGGCAGTTTTACAGGTGTAAGAATTGGTGTGGGAGTTGCGCAAGGATTAGCTTTTGCAGCAGACTTACCTGTGTTTGGAGTGTCAAGTTTACAAGCTATGGCACAATTAGCCTTTATAGAAGGTAAAGTGAGCGATAAAAGTAGTGGTGTTATTGCTGCTATTGATGCACGTATGGGTGAAATTTATAACTGCTACTTTATGCTTGATGAGAATAATATTATGCAGCCTCAATGTGCAGAGACTGTTATAGCACCAGAGCAATTAGCTCAAAACCTTTCTGAAGTTGTGCATAAAGCTGAATATGGGGTTGGTACAGCGTGGGATGCCTATGAAAAACAATTGACTCCCTTAAAAAGTAATCTTGGAACGCCTGAAATTTTATTCCCAAGTGCTGAGGCAATGTTAACTATTGGTATTGCTTCATTGCAGCAGGGTAAAGGAGTTGCTGCTGAAGAAGCACAACCGGTTTATGTACGTGATACTGTTTCATGGAAAAAATTGCCGGGAAGGTAATTATTTGTTAAATTTAACCAATGAATATTTCTAGCCCATCTAGTCAAAATTCAATTTTTGGCCTGAATAATCAAACGAACACATCAAGAAAACCTTTGGTGCGTTCAGTTGAGCCTGATATTTCAAAAGCTGAGCAAGAAAAGCCATTAAACAAGCAAGTGAATAAAGGTGTTGTTGCTGACCAACAAGCTATAGCTCTTTTTGAACAAAATCAGTTCGAATTAGATACAGCTAAAACTTCTTATAATAACGATAGTAGTAATACTAGCGCTTCTTCAAAAGACAAGCCTTCCCCTAAAAATGAAATAGCAGTGGCAAGTTATCAAAGTGTAGATAATTTAGCTCAACGTGAATCGGTACAACAACTATTTGGTGTTGATGTTTTTGCATAGCAGTGTTTTATTTTTGTTACTATCTAATCTTCTCATAATCACAAAGGCTCTTTAATGCCTAATACATCTCTAAATAGATCAAACAGTCTCTGGCAAAAATATCATTTTTTTATTCTTCTTTTCACAGCAATTATCATTAAACAATTGCCACTCGTTTCTATTCCATTTAATTGGCTTGAAAGCTATTTTCATGAAATTAGCCATGGTTTAGCTGCGATTGCAACAGGAGGAAGTGTCTTACGAATTCAGCTTTTTGCGAATGGTGCAGGTTTGTGTACCACTCAAGGTGGGCTTAACTTTGTCATTAGTTTTGCTGGTTATGCAGGCGCAACACTCTGGGGATGGGGGATATATAAATTAGCTAGTGCCCACCAACGTGCTGCGCAAATGTTCTCGTTAGTTGTTTTCGTTATCATTATCGGTTCTATTATTTTTTGGGGGCGAGATCTTCTAACATGGTTTATTTTGGCAGTGCTAGCTGCTTTATTCTTGCTTACCATTAAAGTAAGTAAACTGCATTATTTACAAAAGTTAATGCAGTTATTTGGTTTGCTAATATTATTAAATAGCTTATTTAGCCCATCATATTTGCTTGATGGACGTAATATAGGCGATGGCGCAGCTTTGGCGACTATGACTTTTATTCCTGAGTTTATTTGGGTATTAATTTGGTTTTTGTTGGCGTTAGCTGCGTTGTACTCACTTTACAAAAGTGCCGATAACTCTAATTAAGGTCATTAAATGTCAACGATAAACACGCTAGAAGAAGTAAAATATTCTTTTGATACTATGTCTTTGCAAGGCATTGCTTGTGGTAAGCAAGAAACTAATGACAATGTTGTTTTATGTCTTCATGGTTGGCTAGATAATGCTGCAAGCTTTTTACCACTGATGCCACATTTTGAAACAGAGTTAACTAACAAGCGGTTTATTGCTATCGACTGGCCAGGTCATGGCAACTCTAGCCATAAAAGTTTGGATGCACATTATCATTTTATTGATTGGGTTTATGATTTACTTCAGTTGTTTGAAGTAAATCAGTGGCAGCAAGTTGATATTATTGCCCATTCAATGGGAGGTATGGTTGCCAGTGCTTTTGCTGCTGCTTTTCCTGAAAAAGTGAAATCATTAGTTCTACTTGATTCTATTGGCTTTATTAGTAATGAGGCAGAGCAGTCTACTCAACAATTACGTGACGGAATGCTAAGTCGTTTTAAAAGTAGCTCACTTTATAATAAACAGGGCAGTGTTAAGAAAAAGCGCTATCATGAAAGTATTGACTCAGCAATTAAAGCACGTGTGAATGTCTCTGACCTTCAATTTGAACATGCTAAGTTATTAGTTGAACGTGGGTTAATTAAAGAAGTAGAAGGATATCGTTGGCGATCAGATGCCCGTTTACGCAATACCTCACCATATAGGCTAACATTAAAGCAAGCGGAGCAGTTTATTCGTGATATTAAGTGTCCTGTACATCTCATTTATGGCTCTGATGGAATAGACATGGTTAGCTCAGGCCTTAAACATTTTGGAGATATATTCCAGAGCTTTTCTAGCGTGGAGCTCAAAGGTGGTCATCATGTTCATATGGAACAGCCACAAAAGACAACTCAATTGATTAAGCATTTTTTAGTAAAATAATAAAAATAGACCAATATCAAACAACTGTTTAAATTTAACTGGTAGTATCAGTTGGAATTTGATAAAACTGTGACAGAAAATAAAAGCTTCAACTAAATAGAAGCATCATTAAAAAAACTATCAGCATTGAATTGCATTGTTAAATAGTTGTCAAAAAAAGTTATGAGGAAGATATTATGGATAAAATATGGCTAGAAAAAAGCTACCCCCCTGGCGTTCCATTTGAAATTAATCCAGATAAATATCCTTCTTTAGTTGCTATGTTTACTAAATATACTAATCAATATAGTGATAGAACGGCATTTATAAATATGGGAGCGCAAATTAGTTATGCTGAGTTGTCGCAGCAAGCTACTGCATTTGCAGCATATTTACAGCAAGATTTAGGTCTTAAAAAAGGTGATAGGTTTGCCATTATGGTACCAAACACGTTGCAATACCCTATTGCCTTGTTTGGTGCTTTGCTTGCAGGTTTAACTGTGGTTAATGTCAACCCGCTTTATACAAAGCGAGAATTAGAGCACCAGCTTAAAGACTCTGGTGCTAAAGCAATGTTAATCATTGAAAACTTTGCGCAAACCCTAGAAAAAATTGTTAGTAGAACACCTATTGAACACGTAATTATGACTTCACTAGGCGATCGACTTGGCCTTGTAAAAGGTGTTGTTGTTAATGCTGTAGTTAAATACGTGAAAAAAATGGTACCTGCGTTTAAGTTACCTGACGCTATTCGTTTTAATGCCGCATTGATGAAAGGGCGTAATTTAACGCTCACCCCTGTTGATGTGTGTGGTGACGATTTAGCCTTTTTACAATATACAGGTGGTACAACCGGAGTGTCAAAAGGTGCTATGTTGACGCATCGAAATATGGTGGCTAATTTAGAACAAGCAAAAGCAACGATAAAGCCAATGCTTGAAGAAGGTACTGAACTCGTTGTGACTGCATTACCGCTTTATCATATCTTCGCTTTGACAGCTAACTGCTTAACATTCCTCACGTTAGGTGGTACTAACTTACTTATTACTAATCCACGTGACATGCCTAACTTTGTTAAAGAATTAAAAAAATATAAGTTTAGTGCGATAACGGGCGTTAATACCTTATTTAATGGCTTGTTAAACACACCAGGTTTTGAAGATTTAGATTTTTCATCGCTTAAAATGGCATTAGGTGGCGGTATGGCTGTTCAACGTCCTGTTGCAGAGCAGTGGGAAAAAGTAACATCAACTCGGTTATTAGAAGGTTATGGTTTAACAGAGTGTGCTCCTTTGGTAACAATAAGTCCTTATAACCAAGAAAGCTATAATGGCACTATCGGTTTACCTGCACCGTCAACCGATATTAAAATTATACGAGAAGATGGTAGCGAAGCTGATGTTGGTGAAGCTGGAGAAATGTGGGTAAAAGGTCCGCAAGTCATGAAAGGTTACTATAATCGCGAGGATGCAACTAACGAAATATTACACGAAGGTTGGCTGGCGACTGGAGATGTTGCTTGTGTAGATGAGCAGGGTTATTTCTCAATTGTCGATCGTAAAAAAGATATGATCATTGTTTCAGGCTTTAATGTCTTTCCTAATGAAATAGAAGAAGTTGTTATGATGCATGATGGTGTATTAGAAGCTGCTGCTATTGGTGTTCCTCATGAAGCAAGTGGTGAAAAGGTAAAAATATTTGTTGTTGCCAAACATGATGAGTTAGATGAAAAAACGTTAATTAAGCATTGTCGAGAAAACCTGACGAGCTATAAAGTACCCAAGTTAGTTGAGTTTAGAGATGACTTGCCTAAAACCAATGTGGGTAAAATTTTGCGGAGAGAATTAAGGTAGTACTATAAATAAAAAGTGATAAATTGCAGAAAACAATTTATCACTTTTTGATTTTATCGTTAGAGTAATTTATTGAGCTTTTAGCGTTTGTCCATTAACCGCTAAGCTATCATTAGACATTAAATAAACATATAACGGCATTATATCTGCTGGTGTTGCAAGCTCGTCTTTATCTTCAGCCGGATAAGCACTTGCACGCATATTTGTTTTAGTAGCACCAGGGTTAATAGCATTTACGCGTAAATTAGAGTTTTCATATTCATCAGCAATCACTTGCATCATACCTTCAGTCGCAAACTTAGAAATACTATAAGCTCCCCAATATGCACGGCCTTGATTACCTACACCCGATGATGTGAATACTAAAGAAGCATTGTCGGCTAATAGCAGTGTAGGTACTAATGCTTGTGCTAATAAACATTGAGCAGTGACATTAACTTTCATTACATCATTAAAAATTTGTTCATGAATTTGAGTAAATGGTGTTAGTTCACCTAACATTGAAGCATTAAGTAATGCGCCATCTAATTTACCAAACTGACCAGCAATAGTCGCAGACATATCAATATAGTTCTGTTTAGTTGCGCCTTTTAAGTCTAAAGGGATAATAGCGGGTTCAGCTAATTCAAGGGCAACAATTTCATCGTAAACAGCTTCAAGCTTATCGACGGTTTTACCTAAAAGAATAACGGTAGCGCCAAGCTTTGCATAAGTTATTGCTGCTTCACGGCCAATACCAGCACCAGCACCAGTAACAAGGATAGTTTTATTGGATAAACAATTTTCTGTGATGGAGTAATCAAACATTTGTAGCTCTGTTTTCGAGTGAATATTTAAGTTGCGTTATTCTACGCTGTGCTTTTTTCAATGACGAGAAAAAAGTGCGTTTTTGTCTGATTTTGGTGGTTAAAAACAAAAAACACTGATTAAAAGTGAAAAAATAACTGGCACATTGTCATCGCTTACGTTAAGTTTTATATCTGGTCTAATGAGATGTATTAATATCCACTTATGACTAGAGTTGTTATACACGGATAAATGGC
>CAXIBS010000115.1:0-7404 GCA_964022585.1 uncultured Colwellia sp. | reverse complement strand
ATAACAGCTTATTAGACTGGAAAAAGTCCTTTTTTCTACAAGGTACTTGTCCGCTAATTCTAAATTTATTGCCCCATAACTTATAGTTTTAATGTTTATATTTCAATTATTTATTTTTTATTATTATTTTACTTTCATAAAGTTCATGCTCTTTATCGGTGAAAGTGTACAAACTGGCTATACTTATTTCAAGGATGAAAATAAATAAGGATATTTATGAAGTCAAAATTTTTGAATCATATACATGAGCAAATGCAAATGAAGCGCTATGCTAAGCGTACAATAGAATCATACATTCATTGGATAAAAGCTTATATAATTTTCAATAACAAGAAGCACCCTAAGTATTGTTACAACAAAGAAGTTGAAGCCTTTTTATCACACCTAAGTAATAGCAAAAACGTTGCACCAAAAACACAAGCGTTAGCCTTAAACGCCTTATCTTTCTTGTATAAAGAAATCATAGAACAGCCATTAACCCTTGAGCTAAATTTTAATCGTAGTCATATTCAAACTAAACTTCCCACAGTGCTCACCACAACTGAAATCAAAAAATTACTCAAACTGGTTAATGCCAACTACTTATTACAATGCCAATTAATGTACGGAAGTGGCTTGCGATTAATGGAAGTGACTCGATTAAGAATTCAAGATATAGATTTTAATTACTTATCGATCAACATATGGAATGGCAAAGGTGGCAAACATCGATGTGTTACTCTTGCAAAAGAATTAGTTCCCGCCTTAAAAACACAGATAAAGCATGCCTCACTACGCTACCAACAAGACAAAAACCATCCAGACTATGCTGGTGTTTGGCTTCCTTTTGCTTTAGCAAGAAAATACCCCAGCGCTCCAAAAAAACTTGGTTGGCATTATTTATTTCCTTCAGCTCGATTAAGCCTAGACCCCGAATCAAATCAGCTACGTAGACATCATATTAATGAAACAATGCTGAGAAAATCAGTTAAACAAGCCGCAAAAGAAGCAGGGATTGAAAAGAATGTAACATGCCATACTCTACGTCACTCTTTTGCTACTCATTTATTACAACGCGGGGCTGATATTCGTACAGTTCAAGAGCAATTAGGTCATAGTGATTTACGAACAACACAAATTTATACTCATGTGCTTGAGCATGGAGCTAATGGAGTACGTAGCCCACTATCTGATATTATTTAGCAGAATTGTACACTCAATAATAAATCCACATAACTGGGTATTCATATATTACTACAGTAAGATAGACTGTCTTTAAAACAGCTAAACTGCTAATTTAAAATCATCAGCATTTCGTATAATGTCAAAGAAATAGCAATTAAAAATACTCAGCCTTGTTTTGATAACCTTGTTTAATATGCTCTATCAATAAACGAATCTTTGCTGGTAAATGTCGCGTGTAAGAATAAACAGCGTAAACGCCTAAATGGCGGGGCTTATAATCAGTTAACAATGGAATGAGTTTCCCTGCTTGAATGTCCTCATAAACACTACAACGAGGCACATAAGCTATGCCATATCCTGCAAGTGCAGCTTTTCTTAGGGCTTGGGCATTATTGGTAGCAAAACTACCTGAGATGCGAATGCTTGTTTCCTCACCTTCTAGTTCAAATCGCCAATCATGAGAGCCTTTTGCTTGGCCGGTATAAGCAAGGCAGTTATGAGTTAATAAATCTTCAATTTCTTTTGGCTTACCGTATTGCTCAATATATTCAGGTGAACAGCAAACAATCCAATGGGAAACAATCAAGGGTTTAGCAATTAACGTAGAGTCTTCTAGATCTCCTGTTCTTATTGCTAAGTCTAATCCTTCTTTAACTAAATCGGCAAACTCATTTTCAAGACGTATATTAACGCTAATATCTGGGTGCTGATGACAAAAATCGGCTACTATTTCAGCCAATAATAACTCGCCAGAGATTGTCGGCACACTAAGTTTAATTTCACCTGAAATATTTTCACTAAAGTTACTTACCGCACCAATTGCTTCATTTACTTGCTGGTTAATATTTTTAGCATGCTGGTAAAGCGTTTCACCCGCTTCACTCAAACTGAGTTTACGCGTTGTTCGATACAATAGCTGTACTGAGAGATCTTTCTCTAATTTAGATATTTTCTTACTCAAAGCTGGTGTAGATATACCAGCAATCTCTGCGGCTTTATTAAAAGAGCCCGCCTCGACTACTAACACAAATAGAAATAGTTCATTTACACCCACCATAGTTAACTCCTGCACCTTTACAAACAAGCATTACATCGTTTTAAGAAACAATAAATTAATAAATGACGTATATATTAACAATAATATAAACGGTATGTTAGTTTCTTTGAAAAAATTATTATTAAATAAAACGAGTAAGTATTTTTTTCATATACTTAAAAAATCACCTTCGTTCATTATAGGCGGAACCATGTCTCAAAAAATTACTAATGCTGGTAAAGCTCAATCTAAAACGATTGAGTATGTAAATATATCTGAAAAGAAAGTAGGCTTATTTGTTACCTGCTTAGTAAATACCATGCGCCCTTCCATAGGTTTTGCTTCAATAACTTTACTTGAGCAAGCTGGCTGTACTGTTGAAGTACCAGAGTCACAATCTTGCTGCGGACAACCAGCATTCAATTCAGGTGATGATGAAGGAACTCGCCAAATTGCTTATCAAACAATTAAACAATTTGAAAACTATGATTATGTTGTGCTTCCGTCAGGATCATGTGCAGGCATGATAAAAAAGAATTTTATTGAAGTACTTAAAGATCAGCCTGAGTGGCTAGCAAGGGCCAAACATTTGGCTAGTATCACTCATGAGCTACTTTCATTTTTAGTTGATGTTTGTAATTTTGAGCCTAAAGATATCGAGCTTGATGGCTCATATACCTATCATGATAGCTGTACAGGCTATCGTTCTCTGAATGTCTATGAACAACCTAGAAAGATGCTGTCAAAGGTAAAGAATTTAGATCATAAACCGCTTAATAACCATTCAGAATGTTGCGGCTTTGGTGGCACATTTTGTGTGAAATATTCTGATATTTCCAATGAGATCGTTGCTGAAAAGGTTGAAAATGTTATAGAAACTGAGGCTGACTATCTACTTGGTGGCGATATGGGGTGCTTAATGAATATTGCAGGTAAGCTCAACCGTGAAGGTCACAAAGAAATAAAGGCATTACATACCGCTGAAGTATTAGCTGGTTTGGCACCACAGGTTTTAGGAGGCAAAGATGCAAGCTAACTCACCTGAAAACTTCACTGAAAACGTTATCGAAGCGTTAGCACAACCTAATTTAAAAAATGTGATTAGGCGAACCACGGATAAAGCAGAAGCAAAACGTGCTGAAGCGGTAACTAACTTTCCTGAGTTTGAAAATGCACGTTTGCAGGGACAAAAGGTTAAAGATCATACCATTAAGTACATGGATCACTATTTGGCTGCGTTTGAGAAAAACGCTTTAGCGCAAGGTACGATTGTACACTGGGCGAGTACCGCGGAAGAAGCATCAAAAATTGTTTTAGACATTTGTCGTGAGCATAAGGCTAAAAAAGTCACCCGTAGTAAGTCTATGTTGGGTGAAGAAATTGGCTTAGCGCATGCCTTTGATAATTCAGACATTGAACGTATTGAAACAGATTTAGCTGAACACATTATTCAGCTGGCTGGCGATCCACCGTCGCATATCATTTGGCCTGCAATGCATCGCAGTAGAGAAGATGTAGTTAAACTTTTTCGTGAGTTTCACACTGATCCAACCTACTCTGAAGAGATTACAGATCTAGTGAGAAGTGCCCGTCGTGATCTTCGTACCAAATTTTTAACCTCAGATATTGGCATTAGCGGCTCTAACTTTTTGCTTGCTGATAGCGGCTCTTCATGTACCGTGACTAATGAAGGTAACGCTGAGCTCACCATCACGCCACCTAAAGTTCATATAGTAACCGCAGGCATTGAAAAATTAGTGCCTTCAATGGCTCACGCTGTGCCATTACTTCGATTATTAACTCGATCGGCTACAGGAGCAGAAATAACGCAATACAATACGTTTCATAATGGGCCCAAACGAGCAGGCGATGCTGATGGGCCAGAGGAATGTCATATTGTACTGGTTGATAATGGCCGTACTAAAATGCTCGCTGAGAATATGGAAGCAATGCTGCGCTGTATTCGTTGTGGCGCATGTATGAATCATTGTGTAGTTTATAAACATATAGGTGGCCATGCTTATGGCTCTGTTTATCCGGGGCCAATGGGCTCAGTATTAACACCCCATTTAAACAGCTTAAAGGTGGCTAATAAACAAACCCACGCTTGTACTATGAATGGTCGCTGCGAAGAAGTATGCCCAGTTAATATTCCACTGCCAACCTTGTTACGTTCATTGCGCGCACAGTCTTGGCAGAAAAAATATGAGCCATTAACAAACCGTTTCGTTGTGCAATCTTTTGCCATAATGGCTAAAAGACCTAAGTTATTTCAATTGCTCTCTTCATGCGGGGTAATTTTTATGAAGGTATTTAGCCGTAAAGGATGGATCAAATTTATGCCATTTACCTCAGGATGGACTCGTAATCGTGATTTGATTGAACCCGAATCATCAACGTTTATGCAGCAATATAAAAAAATGAAAAAGAATAAAAACGGTGGAGCGTAAATAATGACTAGACACAATGACAAGAAAAAAAATGCCTTAAGCCGAGAAAAAATTTTTAATGCCATTAAAGCTGCTGCGCCAACAGTTTCTACGGATGCAAAAACAATCGAAGCTGAAGCACTTGCAATATTAAAGGAAAGTGAGTTTTCCCGTCCTAAACTTTTATCCGAAAATGCAGCACAAGCGTTAATGCTTAGAATTGAAGCCGGATTAGTGATTGGCACAAGCTGTGAAAAAATTTCAACAGCGAATGACTTGCCTCAATCAGTTAAAAAGTTTTTTAGTAAACATTTTTTACCGTCTGAGCTTAAGGTGCAAAATATTGAGCCGTTACAAAATCTCAATTGGGCAGGTATTTCTACAGATGTGGATATTGTGCAAGATAATACTGTTGGTTTATGTTGGGCAGAATATGGAATTGCAGAAACAGGATCATTTGTTGTTCATTCAAGTCCTGAAATGCCTATTTTACTAAACTTTTTACCCTTATATCTCATTGCGGTTATTCCAAAATCAAAAATACTACACTATATGGACGATTATGCGCTTATAGCTAATGAAATTGCTAAGAAGGGAGAAACTCCGCGCAATATGTGTCTGATATCAGGCGTTAGTGGTACAACAGATATAGAAGGCGTGCTCGTTCAAGGAGCACATGGACCAGAGGTTTTACACATCATTATTGTGGAAGATCAGTAAACCCAATATAAACACTAAATTTGTTATTTCAAACAGGTAAAGTTAGCTATTTTCTCCAAATGCCGGTTCTATATTTTCATAAACCGGCAATTACCTCTTAAACCCACCAAGTTGTTATAAACAAAAATATATTAGAAAAATAGTGTTTACCTCTATTGCTCTACTAAATCACTAAATCACTAAATCACTAAATCACTAAATAGCATTTTCATCACTACTTCAATAAATGCTTCTTTCGCTTTTTATCGGCACAGTTCATGCTTTTTTTTATAAAATAAATGTCAGCAATAGCCCCGCAAATATTGTCAAATGTGATTGCCCCATACAAACACAATTAATACGCTAATTACGCTTAGAAAAATTCAGAAAGTTGGTAGTTTCACCTAGAATTACAAAATATTAATTACCAATAAAATAGACTAGCTCACTATTAGAAAACTTATATAAAAACAACAAGCTATTATTGAAAGATACTTGAATTGTTACCCAGTACATTCCTTTTCCTATGAAAAACTAAGTGTAAACACGTAGATAAAATACGCGTGTTCGCCGATTCCCCCTATTTCATTATTTTTATATCTTAGTTAAAGCAACAAGCAAGATGATTTATTGAAACACTAAAGTCATCTAACACTCAACAATAAGGTAACAATAATGAAAAATATAACTAAAACCGGTTTGATGTTGGCAGCTATGGTATCTGCACCTTCTTTTGCAGGTTATACCATCGATATCGATGATGAAAACAAAATAACATTTGGCGGCTACTTTAAAGCAGATCTTCGTAGTGTAAGTGGTGATTTAGCTTATAGAGATATGTGGGTTGGTAATAATGGGGTAAAAGAAGATACCAAAGAAACACGATTTAATGTGAGAGAGTCACGCTTCAATATCAAATATCAATACACAGATTTCACCGGTGTACTTGAGTGGGATTTCTATGATGACCAACAGCCAACGGGTACTTCTGAAACAGTAACTGGCGGTCATTCTCTTCGTCTACGTCACGCTTATATTCAATCAGGTAAGTGGAAGGTAGGTCAAACGTGGTCAACCTTTATGCCACTGGTTTCTATTGCCGAAGCACTTGATTTTGGTGGTGCTCATGTAGGTCAAACCTTCGTACGTCAAGGACAAATTCGTTATACCGATGGCGGTTTAGAATTAGCACTTGAAAATGGCTCTACTCAATCAGGTATTAGCCAAAGTGTTCCAGACGTTATTGCTCGTTACACCGTTAAAGGTGACTGGGGTCAAGTGGCTGTAGCAGGTTTAATGCGTAACTTAGACGATGGCGGCGATGCTACAAAAGCTGATGGCACACAATTCTCTTATAACATACACGGTAAAATTAAAGCCTACGGTAAAGATGATTTCCGCTTCTCATACAATGGTGGTAAATCAGGTCGTTATGTAAGCCCTGCTGCAAACATTAGTGACAATGCCATTGATGGTGATATTCATGACACACAAGCTTATACCGTTGCTTACCGTCACTTCTGGACTGAAGAATTACGTTCAAACTTATACTACGGCGCTGTAAAAATTGATGATCAAATCGGCGCTGATGGAAAATCAACAGATCGTAAACATATTGCGATTAACTTAATGACCAATATTAATCCTAAAACTGTTGTAGGTATTGAAGTTGGTAATTATAAAACTGAATCTGCTGACTCAAACTACCTACAGTTATCAGCAAAATATAGTCTTTAATATTTAATTAAACTGGAGAATCACAATGAAAAAATTCCCTTTATTATTACTAAGTACGTTAATTGCAGGTAGTTTCTCAGGTGCTGCAATGGCTGAAAAGAAAATGCTGTTAAAAACACCAATTTACTATAACTCAGTATTACCAAGCTTAGGCTCAACCGTTAAATATGTCTCAGACAATATTCAAACGTTAAGTGGCAATACGTTGAAAATGAAAATATACGAGCCTAATAAACTTGTTAACCCTAAAGAAATACTTGATGCAGTTTCAACAGGTAAAGTACAAGCAGGTTATGCTACAGCCGGTAACTGGGGCGGAAAAATCCCAGCAGCTCGTCT
>CAXIBS010000114.1:0-7585 GCA_964022585.1 uncultured Colwellia sp. | reverse complement strand
GAGTTTATTGTGGAACTTGGTGAGAAATGAAATATTTTGATTGTGTTGTTGTTGGTGGCGGAATGATTGGTGCTGCTAGTGCTTTATCGTTAGCACAATTAGGTTTGCGTGTGGCATTAATTGAGCAATTTGAACCAAAAGCTTATTTACCAGAGCAAAATTTAGATTTGCGTGTATCAGCAATATCGCTTGCTTCACAACATCTATTAGAACAAGTGGGGGCTTGGTCACAAATTACCAAATGGCGAGCTTGCCCATACAAGCGATTAGGAGTTTGGGAGCAAGCTTATAGTTATACGGAGTTTAATGCGGATGATATTGATCAACAACAATTGGGGCATATTGTTGAAAATCGCCTGATACAATTGGCGTTATGGCAGGAAATTAAAGCTGAAGCTAATGTTGAATTATTTTGTCCGTATAATTTAGCTGAATTATCTCAAGAAGAATCGCAAGCAAATTTACTTTTAAAAAATATAGAATCATCAACAGAAGTTAGTATTAGCGCAAAGTTGGTTATTGCTGCAGATGGTGCTAATTCTCAAGTTAGAAAAATGGCTGAAATTGGTGTTACCTCATGGGACTATCAACAGTCAGCAATGTTAATTAATGTTAAAACAGATGAAGCTCAGCAAGATATAACTTGGCAGCAATTTTTCCCTACAGGTCCTGTTGCTTTTTTACCCTTATCTAGAAAGTCGTTTACAGAACAAAGTGACTTTAATAGAGATAGTGCTCAGCAAGGGTATGGCTCTTTGGTTTGGTATCATCAGCGAGATGAAATTAAGCGCTTATCAAGTTTATCTAATCAACAAATACAACAAGAGATCATGAATTCTTTTCCTGAGCGATTAGGAACCATTGAAGTGATTGATAAAGGAGCTTTTCCGTTAACTCGTCGTCATGCAAATAGTTATCAAAACAAACGGATTTTATTATTAGGCGATGCTGCACATACGATTAACCCTATGGCGGGTCAGGGAGTAAATTTAGGCTTTAAAGATGTTAAAGCCTTACAAACGGTTATTGCTAATGCCATTAATCATGGCGAGTGTTGGCATGATGTTGATGTATTAGCTCGCTACGAAAAGATGAGACGCAAAGATAACTTATTAATGATGACAACGATGGATGCTTTGTACCATAGTTTTAGCCATCCATCATCGCTGGTTAAAACGTTAAGGAATTTTAGTTTGCTTGCAATTAACAAGGTTCCCTTTGTTAACAGCACCATAAAAAATAAAGCGTTAGCCTATGCGTGCGGAATCTGATTTTTAAAAAATTTTGACTTTACAGAAATGACACATATTGTCAGTCAATAAAAACAGCATATTTAAAATAAAAAAGAAGACCTAAGTCTTCTTTTTTAGTAACTAAACTGTTATTTAGTAATGATATTGCTTACTTTAGCTCATCAATAAATGATACAGCGCGTCCAATATAACTTGCAGGAGTTAATAAACATAACTCTGCTTTTACAGATTCTGGTAGCTCTAATGTGTTAATGAAGTCACGCATTGAGTCACCATCTACACGTTTACCACGTGTTAATTCTTTCAATTTTTCGTACGGCTTTTCAATACCGTAACGACGCATAACTGTTTGTACAGGCTCAGCTAGTACTTCCCAGTTTTTGTCTAATTCGTTAGCGAGGTTTTCTTCATTAACTTCTAGTTTGCTAATACCTTTTAATGTTGATTGGTAAGCAATCATTGCATGACCAAAGCCAACACCTAAATTACGTAAAACAGTTGAATCTGTTAAATCACGTTGCCAGCGAGAAATAGGCAACTTTTGTGCTAAATGGTTAAACAATGCGTTAGCAATACCTAAGTTACCTTCTGAGTTTTCAAAATCAATTGGGTTAACTTTATGAGGCATGGTTGAAGAACCAATTTCGCCAGCAATTGTTTTTTGTTTGAAATGACCTAACGCAATGTAGCCCCAGATGTCTCGGTCAAAATCAATTAAGATAGTGTTGAAACGTGCTACTGCATCAAATAACTCAGCAATGTAATCATGTGGCTCTATTTGTGTAGTAAACGGATTAAAGGTTAAACCTAAATCACTAACAAATTCTTCAGCAAATTGATGCCAGTTTACTTCAGGGTAGGCACTTAGGTGGGCATTGTAGTTACCTACAGCACCATTAATTTTACCTAGTAACTCAACTTCACTGATTTGTTGGCGTTGACGTTGTAAACGCACATAAACATTAGCCATTTCTTTACCTAAAGTACTAGGTGAAGCAGGTTGACCATGTGTACGACACATCATAGGGATTGCTTTATATTCAACAGCTAACCCTTTTATTTGAGATAAAATATCGTCAATAGTAGGTAATAATATTAATTCACGACATTCTTTTAACATTAAGCCGTGAGATAGGTTATTAATATCTTCAGAAGTACATGCAAAGTGAATAAATTCAGTAACAGCATTTAATTCAGCGTTGTCACTAATTTTTTCTTTTAAGAAGTATTCAACAGCTTTTACATCATGATTCGTTGTTGCTTCAATATTTTTGATACGCAAAGCATCTTCTTCACTAAAATCACTAACGATTTTATCTAATGCTTGATTTGCAGCGTCACTAAAGGCTGGAACTTCTTCAATGGCTTTAGTTGCACTTAGCTTTTGTAACCAACGCACTTCAACAGTGACACGATATTTGGTTAAACCAAACTCACTAAAAATAGGACGTAAGTCACTTGTTTTACTACCGTATCTACCATCTACAGGCGATATTGCTGTTAACGCAGAAAGTTCCATAATATGTTCCTAGGTTGAGATCTAATTTTAAAAATGATTTAGTTGTTTTAATACTGTTTTACAAATACTTATAATTGTTCGAGTAACTCTTGTGCTGTTTTCACTAATTTACTACGGCTAAATATTATTGTTCTACGCTTACCGCCAACTTGTCTCCATAATACAGTAGATCTTATACCGGCTAGTAATAAAGCTCTAATTTTATGTTGAGTGGCTGTTTGCTTTAATATACTTGGCTCACCTGTTACTTGAATACGAGCACCTAATGGGCTGATGATATCACTGTAAATACTAGCAAAACTGCTGATTAACGTTTCACTAGTAATAGGGTAATGATCAAGTTGCCTTTTAGTTGCTTCAATACGCTCACCAAGTAATGCCAGCTGTTTAGGTTGTTTCATTAAGCGGCGTTCTAAGTTGATTAAACTAATAATATAGCGAGTAAACTCAGGATCTTTTACTTTAGAATCTTTACCGTCACCCAAATGATTAACTAATAGTTGAAGACCTTGTTTAACATTAATCAATTCACCACCGTAAACTGCCAATGTATTTTCAGGTGATGTTGTGACTATGCTATGAAGCAACACTTCAAGCTCTTCATCTTGTATTTGCCCATCACGAGATACTTGTTGTACAAGGTTTGCTACTTGGCATATGGCGGCAAAGGTTATAGTTTGATCTTTCATGTATAATTTAAAACTGCTTTAATTGATAATTATTGGCTATTATTGTTATCTTTACGTTAATTAGCGGATTAATGTGTTAATAATACCGCCGCCTAAACAAACATCACCTTGATAAAACACAACTGATTGACCAGGGGTTACAGAGCTTTGCGGCTCTATAAAATCTATTTGGTACTCAAGTGTTTTTTCTTCATTGTTAGCTGTTAGCTCTAATGGTGTCACAGTGCAGGCTACATCTTCTTGGCGATAACGTGTTTTTACCGTACAAGTAACTGGAGATGTTAACTCTAAACGATTTACCCAATGTAATTGATTAGCAATGAGTCCTTTTGAAAATAGGCGAGGGTGGTTATGTCCCTGTCCTACAATAAGCACATTACGCAGTAAATCTTTTTCTACTACATACCAAGGCTCTTCGCCAGCGTTCGCTAACCCGCCAATGCGTAGTCCTTTTCGTTGTCCTAGCGTGTGGTACATCAAGCCGTCATGATGTCCGACTGCAACACCTTCAGCTGATTCAATAATACCAGGCTGAGCAGGTAAATATTGTCCTAAGAAATCTTTAAATTTGCGCTCACCAATAAAACAAATACCTGTGCTGTCTTTTTTATTATGGGTAACTAAACCTGCTTTTTCAGCAATAGCACGAACTTCTGGTTTTTCAATATGACCTACAGGAAATAAGGTATGAGAAAGTTGTTGCTCATTTAAAGTATATAAAAAATAGCTTTGATCTTTGTTGTTATCTAAGCCGCGCACCATTGTCCAATGGCCATCGCTAAAACGTCGTTGTACATAGTGACCTGTTGCAATGTAATCTGCGCCTAAGTCTTCACAAGCAAACTCTAAAAAGGCTTTAAACTTTATTTCTTTATTGCACATGATATCTGGGTTAGGGGTACGTCCAGCTTTATATTCAGCGAGGAAGTACTCGAAAACATTATCCCAATATTCAGTTGCAAAATTAATGGTATGTAATTTTATACCGAGTTTGTCACAAATAGCTTGAGCGTCTTCTAAATCTTGTGCAGCGGCACAATACTCATCAGTATCATCTTCTTCCCAGTTTTTCATGAAAAGACCTTCTACTTGATAGCCTTGTTCTTGTAATAAAAAAGCAGAGACAGAAGAGTCGACACCACCAGACATACCCACAATAACTTTTGTTTGTTGTGGATCTTTTTGATCTGGAAACTGATTTTGTTGGGTTGCAAGTTCGATTGACATTAAAAACTCGTGATAGTGAAATTATATACTAGATAAAAAGGCGCAGAATTATAGCATGACAGTAACTGCGATTAAATAGTGATATTCAATATCAATGATTATGGATTATTCAATTACTTTATATGCGCCATTGTCAATGTCTGAAATGGTCCACTTGCCAATGGCATAACGGATTAAACGAAGGGTTGGAAAGCCAATATTTGCTGTCATACGTCGTACTTGTCGATTGCGGCCTTCGGTTATAATTACTTCAAGCCAAGTTGTGGCGATATTAGCTCTTTCTCTAATTGGGGGCGTGCGTGGCCATACCTGAGGCTCAGTCATTACTTTCACTTTAGCGGGCAATGTCATGCCATCTTTAAGCTCTACCCCTTGGCGAAGTTTACCTAAATCTTGCTCAGTTGGACTTCCTTCAACTTGAACCCAGTAAGTCTTAGCTGTTTTCTTTTTAGGGTTGGCAATTTTATGCTGTAACTGTCCATCGTTAGTTAACAGCAATAAACCTTCACTGTCTCTATCCAGTCGACCAGCAGCATAAATATCTTTAATAGGGATGAAGTCTTTTAAGGTTTGGCGTTGCACTTCTCCTGTATGTTTTTCATCAGTAAATTGGCACAACACATTAAATGGTTTGTTAAATAGTACAACTTTAGTTTGACCTACTATTGGTCTTACCTTTATTCGGTTTTTTGTGCCATGTCTTGTGTTTTGTTTGCTTTTGGTCATTTTATTTTGATTTTAATTAGGGAAAACAATAGCAGCTTATGTTCGGCTATATTAATGTGTCTTGAATTATTATATTATACTGCGCGAAAAATAAATGTTAAATATTAGCGGTTATTTTACTGTAAATTAATCGAATTAAGCTATATATACTAGTTTCAAATAAAGCAGCTATATAAGCTTAACAAATAAAATAGGAAGCTCATGAGCACAGATAACTCAAAAATTATTTATACTATTACCGATGAGGCCCCAGCCTTAGCTACGTATTCTTTATTACCAATTATCCAAGCCTATACCGCATCTTCTGGTATTGATGTTGAAACACGAGATATTTCTTTAGCGGGTCGTGTTTTGGCAAACTTTCCAAAATATTTAACCAAAGAGCAGCGTATTGACGATGCATTAGCTGAATTAGGTAATATGGTTACCAACCCTGATGCAAATGTTATTAAGTTACCTAATATTAGTGCTTCTGTTCCACAATTGCATGCGGCAATAAAAGAATTACAAGCTAAAGGGTATGCTGTTCCTAACTATCCTGAAGAACCACAAAATGATGCTGAAGAGTCAATTAAATATACTTACGATAAAATTAAAGGTAGTGCTGTAAACCCTGTTTTACGTGAAGGTAACTCAGATAGACGCGCTCCTGCTTCAGTTAAGCAATATGCACGCAAAAATCCACATTCTATGGGTGTTTGGTCAAATGAATCAAAATCTCATGTAGCAAGTATGAGTGGCGGTGATTTTTATGCGTCTGAGCAGTCTGCTACTGTAAATTATGCAACCAATGTTAAAATTGAGTTTGTTGCGCAAAATGGTGCTGTTAAAGTATTAAAAGAAAGTTTACCTCTTTTAACGGGTGAAATTATTGATTCATCTTTAATGAGTAAATCAGCGTTAATTGAGTTTTATCAACAAGCTATTGCAGATGCTAAAGAAGACGATGTTCTATTATCACTGCATTTAAAAGCAACCATGATGAAGGTTTCAGATCCTGTTATTTTTGGTTACGCGGTAAAAGTGTTTTACAGCGATGTTTTTGAAAAACACAGTGAAATTTTTGAGCAATTAGGTGTTGATGCTAATAATGGTATTGGTGATGTTTATAGCAAAATAGGCCGTTTACCTAGCGATAAACAAGCAGAAATTGAAGCTGATTTAGCTGCAGTGTTTGCTAACCGTCCTGAGCTAGCCATGGTTGATTCAGACAAAGGTATTACTAACTTGCACGTTCCAAGTGACGTTATTGTTGATGCTTCAATGCCTGCAACATTACGATCTTCAGGTCAAATGTGGGGCCCTGATGGTGAGTTAAAAGATACTAAAGCCATGATACCTGATCGTTGTTACGCGGGTGTTTACCAAGCTGTTTTTGATTTCTGTAAAGAAAATGGTGCTTTTGATCCAACCACTATGGGCACAGTGCCTAATGTTGGTTTAATGGCTCAAAAAGCTGAAGAGTATGGTTCTCATGATAAAACATTTATTATGAGTGAAGCCGGTAGCGTTCGTGTTGTGGACTCCCTTGGTACTGTTTTACTTGAGCATACAGTTGAAGAAGGTGATTTATGGCGTATGTGTCAAGCTAAAGATTTACCGATTCAAGACTGGGTTAAATTAGCTATCACTCGTGCTAAAGCTTCTGGTATGCCAGCTATTTTCTGGTTAGACGAAAACCGAGCACACGACAGAGAAATGATCAAAAAAGTTAATGCTTATTTAGCTAACTACGATACCACAGGTTTAGATATTCAAATTCTTAACCCAGTTGATGCTTGTAAATTAACGTTAGCACGCATTATTAAAGGTGAAGATACTATTTCTGTAACGGGTAATGTTTTACGTGATTACTTAACCGATTTATTCCCAATTTTAGAGCTTGGTACAAGTGCTAAAATGTTATCTGTTGTGCCATTGATGAACGGTGGTGGCTTATTTGAAACAGGTGCTGGTGGTAGTGCGCCTAAGCATGTTCAGCAATTTGAAAAAGAAAATCATTTACGTTGGGATTCTTTAGGTGAGTTTTTAGCATTAGCCGCTTCTTTAGAGCATTTAAGTGTTACAACGGGCAATACCAAAGCACAAGTACTTGCTGATACGTTAGATAAAGCAACTGGTGAATTTTTAGATAGTAACAAATCACCATCACGTAGAGTGGGTGAATTAGA
>CAXIBS010000113.1:0-7589 GCA_964022585.1 uncultured Colwellia sp. | reverse complement strand
AGCTTTAGTTACGTTATTATAACGAGCAACTTGCCGCTCTGTATAATCAGCACTTCCTAACATAGTTTGATAATGCGCTAAGGTAGAAACTTTTCCAGAAACACTTTGCAAACCGTAAATAGTATCTGTTTCAATACCAACTTTTGTTTTTAACAAGTCGTTATCATTAACACCACGCTGTTCAAACTCAAGTAAGGTGTTATTAATCACCTGTTCTATTTTGTTAAGTTCCATACCTTTTTGTGGATTCGGTAACGCATAAAAACTCATTTTACAGCCCAATTCACTACACGGATGACTCGCGCCAGCTTGTACTGCAACACCAGACTTAACTAAGTTTTTATAGAGTAAAGAGGTAGGGCCATTACCAATAATATTAGAAAAAACATCAAGCGCTGCTTCATCTTCATGCATGCCATAAACGGTAGGGAAGCTAATATAAAGAAGCGGTAAAGAAATATTATCACTAAATGAATAATAGCGATTATCAGGTAAGCTAACTAACTCTTTCGGTATATTTTCTACTTTCGGCCCAGATTTCAAATCACCAAAATACTGATTAATCCACTGTAAAGTTTGTAACTCATCAATATCACCACCAATTGTTAATACGGCATTATTAGGCCCATACCAACGACTGAAAAAGGCTTTAAGATCTTCAAGGCTGCCACGATCTAAGTCACTCATATAACCAATAACAGGCCATGAGTATGGGTGTTCTCTTGGGTAAATCATTTGATTAATAGTTTCACTTAAACGGCCATAAGGACGATTATCTACATTTTGACCACGTTCATTTTTGACTGTAGCTCTTTGTACTTCAAATTTTTCTGCCGTTATCGTTTCGAGTAAAAATCCCATACGATCAGACTCAAGCCAAAGCATTTTTTCTAATTGGTTTTTAGGCACCGTTTCATAATAATTAGTTCTGTCTGAATTTGTTGTGCCATTTAAATTCCCCCCACTTTGCGTCACAATTTTAAAATGCTGCTCATCTGCAACATTCTTTGAGCCCTGAAACATCATATGTTCAAAAAAATGAGCAAAACCTGATTTCCCCAATTGCTCTCGGGCTGAACCAACATGATAGGTAACATCTACATGAACTAAAGGATCCGAGTTATCTTGATGCAAGATAACAGTTAAACCATTAGCTAAAGTATATTTTTTAAAGGGAATAGCTAAGCGATCTTCACTAGCAACAACGTTTTCAATCAAACTAACACCTGCTGGTAAATTTAAGTTTGTATTCTGTTGAAGTGCTTTATCTTGATTTGAACATGCAAACAATAACGAGCTAGCTAAAGCGATCAAGCTCAACTTAGAGCTATAGTGTGTAAATATTTTCAAAGTAACATCCTGTAATTAGAGGATATCAATCAGCTTAATTCAAGTTTAGTTTTTACAAAAGTAGGCTATAAAAACCAGAAACAATGACGTTTAACTTAGTAAAATAACATCTGATTAAACGTAACAAAGTAATTAGGTATTTATGCCACTTAAAAAGCTAACTTATTAGTTTGATTGGTATAAAATAGTTTAATTAAATTATCATAGCAAAGTTAAGTGAAAACAGGTCAACTAAAATGTTTAAAATTATTACACAAACAGATGATTTTGTTGTTATAGAAAAAAGTGCAGGGATAAATTTTCATGATGAAGAGCAACAAGGTAGTGGCTTATTTTCTCAAGTAAAAAAACAAATGGAAATACAATTCTCTACCACTGAGCTATATCCTGTACATAGATTAGACAAAATGACCTCTGGCTTAGTGATCTTTGCAAAAAACCTTAAAAGTGCGCAAATATTCGGTAAGTTATTTGAAAGTCATAATATTGAAAAGTATTATCTTGCTATTAGTGATAGCAAGCCAACAAAAAAACAGGGATTAATAAAAGGTGATATGACGAAAAGTCGTCGGGGTATGTATAAATTACTGCGTACCGTAGAAAACCCAGCTATTACACAGTTTTTTTCGTACCCTATTGCCCAAAAAAAACGCTTATATTTATTAAAGCCCCACTCAGGCAAAACACATCAACTTCGTGTTGCATTAAGTAGTATCAGTGCTCCAATTATTGGGGATCCTCTATATAACACTAAATCAGTTGCCGACAGAGGTTATTTACATGCATATGCTTTGCGCTTTGAATATTTAGATACGCAATATCATTTTATATTAGCGCCAAGTGAGGGGGAGTATTTTTTGTCTTCCGAAGTTGAAAGTAAATTGGCCGAAATTGAGCAACCATGGTTACTCAACTGGCCTAAAAAAGTTTAAATGCTATCATCCCACAATGGGGCGTCATATTTCAGATTCTATAGTACGTTTTTCTTCAGCTAAATTATCAACTAAGCTAACTAATTCTCTACTAGCCGCTTCAGCTTCACCAAAGATCTGAAGTATGTCTGCTTGTAAATGAAGTGAATGTATCCAGTCATTTTGTATAATTGCCATAACTTCATGAACATTATTATGAACGCGACTATGGGGATCATCGATAGCACTATATGACGGAAGGTGACCATATGCTTCAACCCCTTCTGATGACAAATACCACTTACCAAAGCGACAATTGTGGTGATTAACGGCTACCATGCCTGCTTCTTGGCCATTGGGTTCATTATGTTCAACCGCAAAGTATGCTCGTTGCATATAAATCAAATGATCAACTTTTATTAAGGCTGTATCACAAATGATTTGTGCGTTAGATACCATTTGATAAGTTTTTTGTGAATCTTTAGCGACTTCATCAAAGCTGACTTTAAAGTCATCGATTAACTCTTTAGAGTCTTCAGAAATAGACGCCATATGTTCAGTATCTTCAGTCATCACTTGTGAAGCATTGGCAAAACGCTCGATAATATTAGCTATTTGCTTAGCCGCATCTTTTGTTGTTCCAGCTAAATTTTTAACTTCTTCGGCAACAACAGCAAAGCCTCGACCATGTTCCCCAGCCCTTGCTGCTTCAATGGCTGCATTTAACGCAAGTAAGTTAGTTTGATCTGCTACACCCACAATCATAGAAACCATGTTTTTTATTTCTTCACTGCTTGCGGCAAGTTCTTGAGAACTATCTCGCATTGCGGTAGAACGGTCTACAATAACATTTAACCGTTCGTGCAGTGTTTTAACATTAGTTTGATTATTCAGTGCGGTATCCATAGAAGACTTAGAAAAATTTTCTATAGTTTTCATTTCAGTGGTAATAAACCCTAAATCTTTTTGTGTACCAGAAAGACCTTGCAGTAAACTTTCTGATTTTCCTGTCGTTAATTTATTGAGTAATTCATTTGTTCTATCAGAGAAATAAGATTTTTCGATTGTATTAATTGCTGATGTGGTATTTTTTAATTCAGGTAAAAAACCTTTACTTAAACCTTGTTGAATAGGTTTACGATAAAACTGTGCACGTTCTGCTGCGATATGAGAAAATTTAGACTCCCTCATTGATATTTCTAGTTGATCCAGTGCACTATTTAATGAGTTTGCAATGTCATAGTTAGCATCTTTTTTAGATACATTTAAAACTCTTACTTCTAAATTTCCCTGCTCCATTACCGAAATAGTTTCTTTAACTTTCTTTAGCGTATCAGTTTCACTAACTAGCTTCACTTCTGAGGCATACAAAAAAATAGCAGAAACAAATACAACTAAAATATAATAAGGACTAGCATCTTGAAAATACACAAAATTGACAGTAATTAATGTCAGCAATATAAAATGTAACCATTGAGCTACTTTCGCAGGTAAAATGCTATTCAGAAGGTTAGGCAAAAGAGATAAGGTATTCATTATAGGATACTCCTTGCTCATCAATAAAACGGTTAAATATTTGCGTAGAAGCTTCAATAGCACGCTTGTCGTCACTATGACGTTTTTCTTCTTGTACCATTTTTTTATACAAGTTACTCATAATAGTCACTAATTCCCTATTCGCTTGTCTACGCACAGAAAAATAACCAATTGTTTTCCCTAAATCATCAAAACTTGGCGTGATATTAGCGAAAACCCAATAAAAGCTTCCATCTTCACTTAAATTTTTAACAACCCCAAAAAATTCATCTCCTTTATGCAAAGTGTCCCATAACAGTTGGTAAACTGCCATTGGCATATCAGGGTGACGAATAATACTGTGAGGTTTGTTTAAGATGTCTTTTTCTTTAAAGAGAGAGAAGTTTAAAAAGCATTCATTCGCATAAGTTATATTACCTTTCACATCAGTTTTACTTACGATTAAATCATCAGCTTTAAGTAGGTTTTCTTTCAAGGTTGGTGTTATGTGGGTGTTTTTAGACATAGGAAATGGAATCCCTGTTTTAAATTGTTTATTTTTATCTCTAGCACTGTAGCGGCTTAAGCCAATTTAACTTAAGCCATTTAATAAATAAAGGAATATTAAAAATAGCGTAACTAAAAAATTACTTTTATTTTAATTACGCTGTTTTTTATAAGGAATGAAAAAATACAATAGCAATAGCACTTGGACAAATAAACTTGGTATACCATGGCCAAATTTTCCAAAACAATCCACTTTCTACTTCTACATTACCCTGCTTTATTTCTTCTAAAACATCATTGCGCTGCCAAATCCAGCCAACAAAAACACAACAAAGCATAGCAATTAAGGGTTGTCCGTATACTGTTGATAGGTTAATTACAAAGCCAAATAACACATCAAAGTTGAAAATGATTAATGTACTAATGATGAATATACCTATACCTATAAATGTAGTCGCTTTTTTACGCTCTATATTATGACGTTCAACAACGTAAGAAACTGGCCCCTCTAACATAGAGATACTTGATGTTAAGGCAGCAATAGACATTAAAACAAAAAAGCCAAAGGCAACAAAGAAGCCAATACCACCCATGCCATGAAATAAAGAAGGTAATATGTCAAAAACTAAGTTAGGCCCCGAAATCAAGCTACCATCTTCACTAAAAATAGCGACCCCCTGAGCTTGGGCAACATACATTGAAGGGATAATTAATAAACCTGCTAAAAAAGCGATAGACACATCAATTAAAGTCACTTGTGCTCCCAAAGTCACTAAATTCTCTTTCTTAGAAATATAAGAACCATAAATAACCATTACACTGGTACCTAATGACAAAGAGAAAAACGCTGAACCAAGTGCATTGATAAGCAACTCAGGCTCGAATACTCGGGAAATATCAGGGTTTAAATAAGCAATAAAGCCTTCTCTAGAGCCGTCTAAAGTAAATACATAAATAATTAACAGAATAAGTAAACCAATAAGCATTGGCATTAATCGCTTAGACCACTTTTCTATACCTTGTTCTACACCACGTTGAATAATAGAAATAGTAAGTAGCATAAATAACGCCGTAAATATCAAATTACGAGCTATTGATTGTGAGGTCAGCCAAGTTGATACTTCACTGAAACCTAAAAGTGACGTTACCGGCTCTATTGCATACGACATCATCCAACCAGCTAAAATACCGTAAAAACTTAAGATAAGAGAGGCACAAATAATCCCGCTAAACCCCACAATAAAAGCAAAACGTTTTTGCCATAATTTGCGCGAAATTTTTTGCATTGACGTTACAGCATTAGCTTTACCATAGCGTCCAATAAGTAACTCTGCCATAAAGGCTGGGTAAGCCAAACAAAATGCCAGTACGAGATATACTAAAACAAAAGCAGCCCCACCATTACTTGCTGTTTGCGTGGGAAACCCCCAAATATTACCTAAGCCAACAGCCGATCCCGCCGCTGCCATAATAAAACCGAAACGCGAACTAAAGCCGCCTCTTGATACACTCATTGATAATTCTCTTTTTAATATATTAGTCGTTATTATTGCTATTCTTCATTGTCGTTGATGAAGATATTAAAAACGATAAAAGCATTTCAAATATGATATTTGCATAATATTTTTTACCAAAATAGCTAATACTGACTACTGTTATAATTATAATTATTTTCGACAAGTTTTAATTTACTGAAAAGTAAGCAACATTAATAGAGTGCGACGCTAAAAAAGCAAAAAGCTCATTGATTTAATCTAATGAGCTTTTGACAACTTTATTGTACAGTTAACGCAATTTAACTTATCTCAATAGGGTCTTAATCTACTTCAGGACGCATATGAGGGAATAAGATAACATCTTTAATTGATGGTGAGTCACTAAATAACATCACTAAGCGATCAATACCAATACCTTCACCAGCCGTTGGTGGTAAACCGTATTCTAAAGCGTTGATGTAATCAGCATCGTAATGCATTGCTTCATCATCACCGGCATCTTTTTCACTTACTTGTTTTTGGAAGCGTTCTGCTTGGTCTTCTGCATCATTAAGCTCAGAGAAACCATTGGCTAATTCACGACCGCCAACGAAGAATTCAAAACGGTCTGTGATGAATGGGTTTTCGTCGTTACGACGCGCAAGTGGTGAAACTTCCCAAGGGTATTCAGTGATAAACGTTGGTTGATCTAATAAATGCTCAGCTACTTCTTCGAATATTTCACAGATATATTTACCAGGACCCCAAAGTTTAGCCGCATCGCCTTCTTTAACACCAACAGCTTTAGCCATTGCTTTAATTGCATCAAAATTGTTTTCAGGATCACGTAGTGCCGCTTCATCAAAGCTTTCAGCACCACGATGATCTTTACCATATTGTAAAATAGCATCAACCATTGATAAACGCGCAAACGGCTTACCAAGATCATAGAACTTTTCTTCCACTACTTCGCCATCGCTGTTTTTAACAGTGTTACGAATAGTGGTAGTACCTAGAACATCTTGTGCAATAGTACGTAGCATTTCTTCGGTAGTGTTCATCAAGTCATGGTAATCAGCATAGGCTTGATAGAATTCAATCATGGTGAATTCTGGGTTATGACGTGTTGAAATACCTTCGTTACGGAAGCTGCGGTTAATTTCAAATACACGATCGAAGCCACCAACAACTAAACGTTTTAAGTTAAGCTCTGGTGCGATACGTAAATACATATCAAGATCAAAAGTATTATGATGCGTCATAAATGGTTTAGCTGTTGCGCCACCAGGTATAATTTGTAACATTGGCGTTTCAACTTCCATGAAGTCGCGCTGTGTTAAGAAGTTACGAATACCTGCTACAATCTTAGAGCGAATTTTAAAAGTATTACGGGTATCTTCGTTAATGATTAAGTCAACATAGCGTTGACGATACTTCATTTCTTGATCTGATAAACCGTGAAATTTTTCAGGCAATGGGCGTAGTGACTTAGTTAATAAAGAGTATTCATCCATATTTACGTAAAGATCACCTTTACCTGATTTATGTAAAATACCTTTAACACCAACGATATCACCAATATCTAATGAGCCCCATTTAGCACGAATTTCTTTTTGTACTGTTTTTTCAGCGTAACCTTGAATACGGCCAGATGAATCTTGTATTACTAAAAATGGACCACGTTTTGCCATAACACGACCAGCAATAGCATAAGTTACTTGTAACTCTTCAAGTTCTTCTTTGGTTTTTTCACCATGTTCAGCTTGAATATCAGCAGCTAAATGTTCACGATTAAAATCGTTAGGAAAACCATTAGCTGAACAATTAGAGC
>CAXIBS010000112.1:0-7681 GCA_964022585.1 uncultured Colwellia sp. | reverse complement strand
TTGTCAGACCAAGAGTGGCACTCAGCTTTTTACGGTACATCATAGTTATTGGATAATCAAAATCAAATAAAAATTGCATCGAAGATTAATAGCGCCAATTATGCTGCTAATTCATTGTCTTTTACAAAAGCAATGAGCCATCATTTGCCTTTAGTCTTTAGTAATGACTTAAATTCTGTCATCAAACTGAGAGAGCAAGAAGGCGAAGCATTCAAAGTTTATAGAGATAAAATAAATACATTAATTCGACAGAAGGATTCATGGAAAGAAAAAGATATTTCTGAAATGTTTCGCGATCAGGTTCTTCCAGAAATTAATATGATAGATAAAAAGGTTAAAGACTGGCAAACAAAAACAAGAGAATCAATTAAAGATAAAGTTTTGTTTGGCTCAGGAGCTGTTTCAATTGGATTATACTCGGGAACCTTACCTACAAGTATTGGACAGTTCGTAGCCGCAATAGGTGGTGCATCAGTTATTACTAGTGCATTGATGGATTATAACAAGACTTTAAAAGAACAAAATGAAGCAAGAAGTAATGATTACTATTTTTTGTGGCAAGCTAAAAAATAACTATATAACTTTTTTATAGGGTGGTTTTATGAATGATAATCAACAGTGTTCTTCCAATATAGAATTATTTTTTGATGACTTTTTATCTTGCATTAATGGCCGTAGAGTAGATGACACCCTATCGGAAGAAGTAGATTTCTCAAATGCAGATTATCGAATTGATGGAGCAAACTGTTTAATTGAGTTAAAAACTCTTGTAAATAATCTATCTGATGACGCTAGCTTTATCAAAAAATTGTCAAAACTAAATAAATTAGCTTTTGAAAAATCACTGAATCAAGATAATAAAACTGAAAAAATTGCTGATGATATTTTCAACCATTTCCTTGGAAGCATAGAAGAGGCTTTATACCCAAGAATTAAAAAGATCATTACTAAAGCAAATAAGCAGATTCGTGAAACAAAAATAAATTTAGAACTAACTTCGTATTTTGGAATTGTCTGGGTAGTTAATGAAAGCAATATTTTATTAGATCCAGAGGTATTAAAAAATCAAGTTATAAAAGCATTAGATACAACGTCTTTGTCTAGTGTACAAGCTGTAATAATCTCCAATGTTAACTTATTGGTTGGAATTAAAGATAAAGAACTATCTCATCTGTATTGGATTCCTATTTTTAGAGCTGAACCGGATGAATGTGTTTGGCAAATAGTTCATGTGATTGGTCGGGCTTGGGAAACCTTTATTAGAAAACATTTCGAAGTTCCAATCGAATATAAAACACGATCAGATGTTAATATTGAAAATTTATATAACATCGTTCGGAAAATATAAGCAGATATCCCAAAAAATCTAATCTGAAATATTATTTCAATATTAACGGTTATTGTCTCCTTTGTGGCATAAGTAAATTGCCTCAATCTCATTTTTGATTTGTAATCTCATTTTTCAGATCCAATCACAAATTGTAAGCAAAGCATAGAGAACATAGATAAATTCCAGCCATATGACTAATCAAATGCACTTGTAAATAAAATGTTAAATTTCCTCATCCAGTGACGCACTTCTCATTATTTATGACGATCCACACACCAAGTTTTTAAGTAACTTTGATCTGAATCAAAAATAATAGAGCATTTATACTATTTTTACTTTACATCAGTAGAGTAGTTGCTCTATAATTACTTTGTTCCTAAGCGAACACTTATTGTAATAATTTTGATTCTAGCTTTCCCCATAGCTTATAAACCGATGAACTTTAATTTAAAGATGTCATCGGTTTTTTTTTGCCTGTTTTTAAGTAAAAAAGCACTACTTTATGAGTGCTATACTCTAACTTTTAATTATTCTTTTTCAAACCAGTCGCAAATAGTAGCATTTGCTTGTTCTGATCCTGTTCGCTTCAAAGATGAAAAGGCTTGAACTTTAACGTCGCCATTAAGAGCAGCTAGCACTTTTTTTACTTTAAGTACTTCAGCACTTCGTTTACCTTGAGATAACTTATCGCATTTGGTTAACAAAGCTAATACCGGAAGATCACCGTCAACAGCCCATTCAATTAAGTCCATATCTAGGTCTTTTAATGGGTGTCTAATATCCATTAGTACAACTAAACCCTTTAAACTTTCACGTTTCTCTAAGTACTCACCTAAAGCTTTTTGCCACTTCTTTTTCATTTCTAGTGGAACTTTGGCAAAGCCATAGCCGGGTAAGTCAACTAATCGTTTGTTATTACCTATTTCAAATACATTGATTAGTTGAGTACGTCCAGGCGTTTTACTTGTACGTGCTAAGCTTTTTTGGTTTGTTAAAGTATTTAATGCACTTGATTTTCCTGCATTTGAACGACCAGCAAAGGCAACCTCAATACCACTGTCTTCTGGTAGTTTGCGAATATCTGGTGCACTAATGGTGAAAGTGGCTTTGCTTAAATGTACTGTTGTAGAAGACAAGGGCTTAACTCATTGAAAAAGTAAAAGCGCATTATAACGTTTTCTGTTCAATTTTTTATTAAAATATAAATAAAATGGCAAAATACAGTGTTTTTTCAGTGATTTTTTTTTAGATTTTGTTACACGCTGTATATATTAGTGTAAAATGCCGTCACTTTTTATTTATTTAGTTTTTGACAGGCAGAGAGCAACTCAATGAAAAAAATTATATTCTCACTATTGTTAACCATGGGCGCTATTCACACGGCTAGTGCAGTTCAAGGCGATGCCGAAGCAGGTAAGGCTAAAGCAGCAGTGTGTGGTGCTTGTCATGGTGCTACAGGTCTTAACCCTAACCCTAGTTACCCTGATCTTGCGGGTCAACATGCAGCATATATTGTTAAACAGTTAGCTGATTTTAAATCTGGCGCTCGTACCGATATGATGATGGCACCAATGGCAACTAATTTATCTGATCAAGATATGGCTGATTTAGGCGCTTTTTTCTCAATTCAAGAGCGTGCTAAAAAATCTGAAGCGCCAGCAGAAGCTAGTGGCAACACTGCCGCAGCGCCTTCTACTGCCACTGCTGAAATCGTTACGTCTACACCAGCTAAAGCACTTTATGCTGGCGATGTTAAAGCTGGACAAGAAAAATCAGCAATGTGTGTTTCATGTCATGGTGCTGATGGTAACAGCCCAATTGCTATGTACCCTAAATTAGCAGGTCAAAGTGCTAGCTATCTTTCTAAGCAATTAGCTGATTTTAAATCAGGAGATCGCTCAGATCCTATTATGGCTGGTATGGTTGCAGCATTATCTCAACAAGATATGGATGACTTAGGTGCATATTTCGCTGTGCAAACTCCTACAGCAGGTCAAGCTAAAGGAAGTGACGTAGGTCAGAAGTTATACTTTGGTGGTGACGCTAAAAAAGGCATTTCTGCTTGTGTTGCTTGTCATGGTGTAAAAGGTAAAGGTATGGTTCAAGCTGGTTTCCCTGCACTTGCGGGACAAAATGCTGAATACTTGAAAAAGCAAATTGCTAACTTCCGTGACGGTAGTCGTGGCAACGATCGTAACAACATGATGCGTAATATTGCTATTAAATTATCTGATAGCGATATTGATGAGTTAGTTAACTACATGTCTTCGCTAAAATAGCATTGGCATAACAGTTAAGTAATTTTAAAAAGCAGCGTTTATCGCTGCTTTTTTCGTTTAAAGACCAAATTCAGAAGCTCGCATCTTGAACAAATATCTCTTAGAATAATAACTAATTAAATATCAAAAAGTTGGGATAATTTGAATACAACAAAAGATACCTCACAGCTTATTGCTTGTTTACAGTGTGATGCACTGTATGACAGTCCTACTTTAAAGCAAGGTCAAAGTGCAAAGTGTGTTCGTTGTGGCAGTATTTTAGCAGAGCGAAAGGTTGACTCAATAGAGCGTAGCTTTTATTGGTCGTTGGCAGGTATTATGTTGTCAGTTCCCGCTATATTGTTGCCTCTTATGGGAGTAACACTGGTTGGGCAATACCATCACGCCTCACTTTTAGATTGTATTTTAGCACTCATCGATCATGGATTTATTATGATTGCTACCTTGGTTTTTTTATTCACTTTAGCTGTACCTATAGTTCGCTTGTTAGGCGCCTTTTATATAACCTCTAGTTTTAAATTCAATCGGTTAAAGCCCTCTTTATTACATTTCTTTCGTGCATTTCATCATTTAGACAATTGGGCAATGTTAAATGTTTTTATGTTAGGTATTGTCGTTTCAATGTATAAATTACTTGATGATACCGAGCTTTCAGTCAATATGGGATTATTGGCATTTATTCTTTGGTTGATTTGTTCAACCATGTCGGCAACTGCGTTAGATCAAGATTACATTTGGAAAGAGTTGGAGAGTAGGTTTGGCGATTAAGACTGCCCAAGAAAGTGGTCTAGCACTTTGCCCTAAATGCCATAAACTTAATGAAATGGAGGCAAACGCTGATATTCATGCGTCGATGCAGTGTTCCCGTTGTCATGGTATGTTTTATCCACGTAAACCACATAGCTTGCAATATACTTTGGCATGGAATATTGCGGCTTTACTAGCCTTTATACCCGCAAATATTTACCCGATAATGATTATTTATTCAGTAGGTATTGGTGATCCAAATACCATATTATCTGGTATTGGTGAGTTTGTTGATCATGGGCTGTACCCTATAGCTGCTATTATTTTTACTGCAAGTATTATTGTACCCTTGCTTAAAATAGTGGGCTTGTTTTTACTGGTTTATAGGGTGCATACTGGAGTTCGATTACGACCAGACAAGCATAGTAAATTTTATCATGCGCTAGAATTTTTAGGTCCATGGTCAATGCTGGATGTTTTTGTGGTAGCCTTAATGGTCGCTATAGTGGAGCTTGGTTTTGTAACGTCTGTTTCTGCAGGGCCGGCAATTAATTATTTTACTTTGACAGTCATATTCACCATGATTGCAGCTAATAGTTTTGATCCTCGTCTTCTGTGGGATAAAGAACAAGGTAATGAAAACGTTAAGGAAGAAAATGACCGTTGATAAATCATTAAATAATAATAGTGAAAAGCTTTCTGCTGAAGTAGTGCCACGTCAAGGTATTTCAATTGTTTGGTTTGTTCCTCTTATTGCGCTCATTTTTGGTGGCTGGCTAGGCGCAAAAGCCTTATCAGAACAAGGAACTTTTATCACTATTGAGTTTGAAAATGGTGCTGGCATAGTGCCGAAAAAAACAGAAATTCGTTATAAAGGTTTAGTTACTGGACTAGTGGACAAAGTTGTACCGTCTGATGATTTACAATCTGTTATTGCTCATGTTGAAATATCAAAGGCGTTTAGTGATTATTTAACTGAAAACACACAATTTTGGCTAGTGAGTGCTGATATCTCTTTACAAGGTGTTTCGGGCTTAGATACCTTATTATCAGGAAGCTATATTCATATTATTCCTGATACTAATGATGAAGCTGATAGCCAAGATCATTTTATTGCGTTAAAAGAAGCACCACAACTTGATATGACTACACCGGGACTGCACCTTACATTGCAAACTAAGGTGTTAGGCTCTATTAGTGAAAACTCTCCCATTACTTTTAAGCAAATTCCAATTGGTTATGTTACGGGATATCACTATGCTGAAGATGCGCAAGCGATAAATATTAATGTTTTTATTGAGCAAGAATATGCTCACTTAGTAAAAGAAAATTCGTTGTTTTGGAATGTGAGTGGTGTGCAGGTAACCGCATCTATTTCAGCGGGTATAAAGGTAAATACAGAGTCATTATCTTCAATGATTGCAGGTGGTATTGCTGTTGATACATTGAGCTATCAAGAAAAATTAGCTCCAGCTAAAAATGGCCAAATATATCCTTTACATGCAGACTTTCAATCAGCGGAAACGGGTCATGAAATTGAGCTAACCTTAGATTGGAATTCAGGTATTAATCATAATGCAACCATTCTATATCAAGGCTTAACTATTGGTAAGATAGACTCATTTAGTAAAATAGATCCAAAAAGTAGAAAAATTACCGCTAAAGCAAAGGTTAACCCTCGTGTTGTTCCTTATTTGACAGAACAGTCTCAATTTTACTTGGTGTCACCACATATTGATTTAACAGGTATCTCTAATGCTCGCACATTATTAAGTGGTACTCATATTAGTATTCGTCCTTCCTTACAGGGTAAACCTACAGATAAATTTGCTGTCTATAACTCTAAGCCGCCCTATAAATATACAGAGCCAGGTTTACATTTAGTTTTACAAACGGATGACAGAAGCTCATTGCAAGTGGGGAGTAATATTTATTATAAGCAGCAGGTAGTAGGTAGTGTACAAACAGTTGAAACTATTGATGCAAAAAAACATTTAATACATATTCACATTGAAAAGGAATATCAAGATTATGTTTCAGCTAATAGTCATTTCTATAATAATTCAGGGTTGAAAATTAAAGCAAACCTACAGGGAGTAGACATTGAAGCACAATCTTTACAGAGTATTCTTACCGGTGGTGTTTCATTCATTAATGTAGGTGGGCAAGAAAGTAATAACAATATTGTTAATGGCGATAAGTTTACTTTATTTGCAAATCAAAAAATGGCTCAACAACGAACGAGTTTCTCCTTAACTATTTCGGCAAATGAACATATTAATATTAACACTAAAATTTTATACAGAGGCGATGAAATAGGTGCTATTCATAAAATTGAACAGCAAGGAGAGATTAATAAGTTACATCTTGGTCTGCTACCTGAGTACCAATTTATTTTACGTGAGGGCACTCAATTTTGGTTAGCAAAACCAAATCTTTCTCTATCTGGAGCTTCTGATCTGAATGCGTTACTGGGTGGAAGCTACATTACTTTTAATCTTTATTCTGAAGCTAGCAAAGAAAAAACAGACTTTGCCTTGTTAACATCACCGCCAGCCAAATATGCTAGCGCATCCGGGTTGCAATTAAGCTTGTTGGCTGAAAGTGCTAGTGTTGCCACAGCAGGTAGCAGTATTAGTTATCGCGGTGTTAGTGTAGGACAAGTGGATAATGTTGTACTTGATAAGCAGGCAGACAAAGTACGCGTAAATATTACTATTGATGAAGAACATAAATCCTTAATACAAGCCAATACACGTTTCTATAATGCGAGTGGTATTACCTTAAATGGCGGCATAAGTGACTTTGTTGTTAAAACGGAATCTCTTGATGCCATATTACGTGGTGGCATCAGTTTTTATAACCCATCTGTTGTAACTGAAAATGTTACCGTGAAAGAGTTAGATAGTTTTTCATTATTTGAACACTATGAGCATGCCAGTAGTGCAGGCTTATCTATTAGCATACATTTCAATGACTATGCAGGTATAAAGGTAAATACCAAGGTTCTTTATCAAGAACAAGAAATAGGAAAAGTTGAGCGCTTAGTATTTAATGAAAATGAAATTGGTGTAACAGCCATTGTATTGCTAAATGATATTGGTGCTAAATATGCAAAAAAAGCGAGTAAATTTTGGCTTGTTGAACCGGTAATCGGTTTAGTAGGTTCTAAAAACGTTGCTAGTTTACTTGATGGTGCCTTTATTACCTTACTTCCTGATACTGACTTATCAAATGAGGTGAAAACTGAGTTTGAAGCACTAGAAATGGCGCCCACAGTTACTCAGCTACCTTATGGATTGAATGTTAAATTGGTCACGAAAAG
>CAXIBS010000111.1:0-7700 GCA_964022585.1 uncultured Colwellia sp. | reverse complement strand
TGGCTTGTGCTTTAATCGTTAAGTATCGTGATGAGCAGAGTGATGCATCTTTAGAATTAGAATCAATTCTAAGATAGTAGTTAGCGACTAACCATCGCGTTGTTGTATGGTCCAACTTAGGCGGCAAAAGTACTCATTGATAAGTATCAACTCCGTGCTTTTTTCTTTAATTTGAACCATACAACTTAGCGTTGATTAGTCACTGTATAATACTAATTGGAGTAATAAATTGACTCAGTTATTACTCCAATTAGTATAAGTAAATTTTATAGCGGAAAACTTTTAAAAGATAATTATGATGACAAAACCTAACTGGTTCGATACCCGTGTTGAAAACGCCTTACTTGCACATCAATCGCCTGATGATGAGCAAGGATATTTTGTTTATCAACTTGATGCTTTAAAAAGCCATCTTGAGCAATTGCAACAGCAAGATGTTATTAAGCTATGGTTTGCTGTTAAAGCGAATCCACTATCTAAAGTTATACAGACGTTAGATGGTGCAGGCTTTAATTTTGATGTCGCCAGTTCAGGTGAATTAGCACAAGTTCTAGCACAAGGTATTAGCCCTGATCGTATTTTAAATACTGGCCCGGCTAAATCGAAAAAACAATTATCAGCTTTTGTTAAATTAGGGGTGAAAACCTTTGTTGTTGAAAGCTTGAATCAGCTTAATTGGTTAAATGAAGTTGTAGTCGAACAAGATGTAGTTGATAAGCCAACGGTTTTACTTCGTGTACAACTTCAATGGCCAGATGGTGAGAAAAATCCATTGGGTGGTAACAGTTTAACGCCATTTGGACTATCTGTTCAAGAATGGCAAAATGTTCAAGTAAGTGATTATCCTCAATTAGATATTTGTGGTTTACATATATTTCAGTGGGGCAATATGCTCAGCAATGAAAAAATGTATTCTTTATGGGGGCAGATGGTTGCGCCATTAACAAATCTTGCGACAGATATTGGTATGGAGCTTAAAATCCTCGATTTAGGCGGCGGTTTAGGTATTGATTATTTAAACGAAGGTAAACAATTATCTTGGCAGCAAATTATAACTGATTTAGCTGATATTAAAGCGCAGTCAGGTGTTGAAGAGCTTTGGCTTGAATTGGGTCGATTCGCTGTTGCAGAGTGTGGCTATTATGTTGTACCTGTGGTTGATAGAAAAATGAATTATGATCAAGAGCAGCTAGTATTGGCTGCTGGCATTAACCATATCATTCGCCCTGCCATCACAGATCAACCTTTCCCTGTAACTTTATTGAGAAATTCGGACGCACAAAGCCAAGCGTTTGATCTTCATGGCCCCTTATGTACCAGCATGGATAAGCTGGGGCACTTAATGTTGCCAGATGACGTTACTGTGGATGATAAATTAGTTTTTGGTTATTGTGGTGCTTATGGCTTTACCGAAAGTATGCCTTTTTTCTTATGTCATCAATTAGCCGCAGAATATGTTTTTCAAGCAGGTGCTTTGGTTGAAGTGAGACCAGCACAACCAGCCACTTCTTATTTAGCTTAGGATACTATTATGACGAACATCTTTAAAAAAGAGCTTATTCATATGGGAGAAATGGCCAGTGGTGTAAAGCTCACTGTCCCAGTTTATTCTTATAAGCCAAAAGAAAGTACTGCACCAAATGTATATATTCAAGCAAATATGCATGGGGCTGAAGTGCAGGGGAATGCTGTAATTTTTCAACTGCTTGAATTATTAAAGCACTGTGATATTCAAGCTAACATTACCTTAGTTCCTTATGCTAATCCTATCGGTTGTAACCATAAAAATGGTGAATATACCTTAGGCCGATTTGATCCCATTACTGGCGTAAATTGGAATAGAATGTATCATTTTGATGAAGGGATTATTAGTCCTTTTGTTGAGCAACATATTAATGCAAGTGAAGATCAAATTCGCACTGGTTTTGAGCAACTATTATTGGATCAAATTGAAAATAAACTTGATCATAATATATGGGGGCTAACAACTGGTCAGCGAATCGCTTATCAATTACAACGTATGGCTCACCAAGCTGATCTTGTATTAGATCTTCATACAGGGCCTATTTCTAGTAAGCATTTATACTGTGCAGAATATGCAAAAGACAGTGCTAACTACTTTGATATTCCTCATACTATTTTTATTCCTAATGATTTTGACGGTGCGATGGATGAAGCCACTTTCTGTCCGTGGTGGAGTTTACAGCAAGCTTTTGAAGATAAAGGCCGAAACTTTACTATGGGTGAAGGCGCTTTTGCTAAAGAAAGCTTTACCGTTGAGTTAGGCTCACAAGAGCAGATTGATTTAGCTGTTGCAGAGCAAGATGCAATGAGTATTTTGAGCTACTTACAACATAAAGGCGTTATTACTGGTAATAATAAAGCCGAAGACTTGCCGAAAGATTTTTTACCTCAACAGATGACTCGTTATGCTTGTTACCTAAAAGACTATAAAGCCTTGTATTCACCTATGGGTGGTATGGTCGATTACTTAGCTGAGTTTGGTAAACCATTAGCAGCTGGAGAGCCATTAGTCCGTATTTTGCGTATGGATAATTACAGCAGTGAAAGTAGCGAAAATGGTGAGTCCTTGCATAACATATGTCTTGAAAACGAAGTTTTGCCTATTTTACATTTTGCTTCAGCCAGTGTGAATCAAGGTACTGAGCTATATAAAGTATTTATAAATTACTTTGAAATTTAACTTTGCTGTAAATGAATAACAGCTAAAATAACTTGTAGTCAAAATAACGGTGTTATATTATCACAAATAATATGACGCTATTTTCTCGTTTTAGCTTTTTAAAAATAAGCAGAAATTCTATAAATAATTTTAAAACCATGAATGCAGCAGCACTCATGGTTTTTCTGTTTGTATTTTTAACGTCAACAATTGCCCATGCAGATCATTTAGTTGATCAACAAAAAACGCTTGATAAACAGGCTTGTCAATTATGTAATCAAGGAATTGATACGCCGCCTGACTTGCCTCAAGTGCAAGCAAGTATTGTTACCTATTATCATCCTCTCAATTTTCAGCTAACAACAACAGAGTTTATTGTTAGTGAATATATCCAGCCGTTTTTACGAGCGCCCCCTATTTTCCAGTAAGTTTGCACCAAATAAATTAATTTACTGACAACCTTAATGGTTATATTTCAATAATAATGTTTTTAGCACATAGCTGTAGTTGACTACTGTTTGTTTAGCTAATCTGTTTTTGAACGTTAACTTATGAAAAGCTAAACAGTTTATTAATTCAATTGGCATTTTATTTTCTGCACTATGAACTCGGTAATCCTTATTAACTCGAGTAAAATCATGGATGTGGAGCAAAAGTTTATCTCTTTATTGGATTATATTTATCATGTTTTCGAAGAACATCCCTATGCCTTATAACAAGGTAATTACCGCCTTTACTTTATGCTTTTCTGTTTCAGCTTTAAGTTATTCCTCATTAGTTAACTCACAAAATATTTCAGGAAAAATTGTAAATCATTTAGAAAAGCCAGTAAGTGGCGCCTTAGTTAAAGTAAACGGTAGTGAGCAAGAAGCTATTACGAATGAACAAGGTGTTTTTACTTTATCTGACTTAACAAAAGGGAACTTTGAATTACATACAAGCGCAAAGAATTATGCTCATAAAAATCAATACATCACTGTTAAGCAGGATGATATTTCTGGCGTGGAAATTCAGTTATCCCCTTCAGTAATGGAAGTACTTGATGTGTATGCTACGCCATTGCACACCTCAACAATTGAATCTGCTTTACCTGTAAATGTTATCGCAGGAGATGATTTAAAGCTTAAACAAGCATCAACATTGGGGGAAACACTCAAGAATGAAGTAGGTGTACATTCAAATTTTTATGGTTCGGTAACCAGTAGCCCTATTATTCGAGGTTTAGATGGACCTAGAGTATTAATTACTCAAAATGGTTTAGATGCTGGCGATGCATCACGCGTTGGTGCTGATCATGCTGTTGCGACTGAAACAAGTACTGCAACGCAAATTGAAGTGCTTCGTGGACCTGCAACCCTTTTTTATGGCAGTGGTGCAATTGGTGGTGTTGTTAATGTTGTTGACAACCGTGTACCAACATCAAGTGAAACCCTTGCTGATTGGTTGTTACAATATAACGATGTATCTAATGAAAAGCAGGCTTCATTTGCAGTACAAACAGGCACAGAGCAATTTGCTTTTCATGTAGATGGTTTCTGGCGTGATGCTGGTGAGTATCAATTACCAAATGATTTTGATCCTCATGCTCATGAAGAAGAGGAAGAACATGAGGAAGGTGAAGAAGACCATGATGAAGATCATGAAGAAGAACAAACAAGTCATCTTGCTAACTCGTCTTCTAAATCTAGTGGTTTTACCATAGGGTCAAGTTACTTATTTGACCAAGGCTATGTTGGTTTTTCTTATGGCAGATTAGATCGCGATTACGGTATTCCGGGTCACTCACATGATGATGAACATGAAGAAGAGCATGAGGAAGAAGAACACCACGAGGAAGAAGAACACGAAGAGGCTGGTACAACAGCTGAAATGAAACAAGACAGATTTCAAGTGTTAAGTGAGATAAATTTCTCTGATAGCTTTGTTAAGCAACTATTTACTCGGTTTGCTTACACAGACTACCAGCATCAAGAAATAGAAGATGGGGCTGTTGGTACAGTTTTCACTAACAAAAGCTATGAGTTGAAAGCCGATATATATCATCAAGAGGTTTTAGGTTGGCAAGGCGCTTGGACTCTTCACTTGAAAAAATCTGACTTTAAAGCGGTAGGTGATGAAGCGTTTGCACCACCTTCAACGACTGAAAGTTTAGCAATTGCATGGCTTGAAGAGAAACATTTTGGCGATGTCTTATTACAATTAGGCGCTAGGTTTGAACACGTGACAATTGATGCTGATGATATGACTATTGGCTTTGAAGAACATGGGCATGAAGACGAAGATGAAGGTGAAGAGCACGATCATGAAAGTGAAGAAGTATCGTTCGCTCAGCAAAAATTCAACCCGTTCAGTGCTTCGTTAGGCTTAGTTTGGGATTACCAACCAGGTTATAATCTTGGTTTATCACTTGCTGTATCTCAAAGAGCACCATCAGCAGCAGAGCTGTTTTCCTTTGGCCCACATATTGGCACCGGTACATTTGAAGTAGGCGCCATGTTTGAGTTAGAACAAGAGGGCGATGAAATTCATGCTGAACTATCGTCACAGGACATTGAGGTTGAAACGTCATATAGTGTTGACTTAACTTGGCGCAAATTTGAAGGTGACTTTGGCTTTGTTGTGAGTGCTTTTTATAATCAAGTGGAAGATTATATTTATCAACAAGACACTGGGTTAGTATTTGATGACTTACCTATACTTGTCTATAAACAAGACGACGTTGATATGTACGGCCTTGAAACTGAATTTGTTTATCAGATTTCTAGTCCTTTGAAGGTTAAAGTTTTTGGGGATTATATCAAAGCAAGCTTGTCTGATAATAGTAGCTTACCGCGTATTCCACCGATGAGAATAGGTACATCCCTGAACTATCAAGGTAATAAGTTTGATAGTGAAATAAGTGCAAACCATTACTTTGAGGAAGACGATGTTGCGCCACTAGAGACAACTACTCCTTCTTATACGTTACTTGATTTTAATTATAATTATTACCTTGATGGCATGGGTATTAATGGTAGTGATATGGTGATATATGTTAAGGGAAATAACTTAACAGATGAAGTTGCGCTTGTTCATTCATCGTTTCTTAAAAATGTTTCCCCATTACCGGGACGAAACTATAGTATAGGTGTTCGCGGAAGTTTTTAGTCTACATCAGCTAACTACTTTTTAGTAAATTAATATAAGCCAAGGGTTGTAACTGCAACAGTCCTTGGCTTTTTTTGTTAAGCGCAATGCAGTCTTAAAATATTTTCAGTAGTATAGGGAGTATATAAATTAAAGGGATCGCTACTTTGCAACATTCGTCACTTCTTACTCAATACTTACCACAATTAAAAAGTTTAAATAATGACAATAAAATAACTGTTTTGGATCTTGCCTGTGGCAATGGACGAAATGGTCTTTATTTGGCTGAAAATGAGATACCTGTTACCTTTGCTGATATTAGTTCGACCGCAATTGAGCAAGTCAAACAACATAGCTCAAATGCAGAGTATCAGCAATACATGAACTTCTGGTCGGTGGATTTTGAACAAGCAAATGATTTTCCATTAGCAAATAAAAACTTTGCAGCTATTATGGTATTTCGTTATCTACATAGGGCTTTGTTCGATCAAATTAAACAGGCTATTTTACCCGGTGGCCTGATCATCTATGAAACCTTTACTACGGATCAAATACAATTTGGTCGCCCTAAAAATCCAGACTTTTTATTAAAGTCAGGTGAATTACAAAGTGTATTTTCTGGCTGGGAAGTTCTTCATAGTTTTGAGGGCATCATTGAATCAGCTAGTGGTGATAAACAAGCCGTTGCTCAGATTGTTGCAAGAAAGCCAAATGAGTAAATAGATAGCAGTAAATGAACATTTACTTTGTATTGAATCAAAGTAAATGTTTTAATTCTCAATATAATACTAAATATTCTGAATCACATAATTATTTATGAATAATCAAATTCTTGTTTTTTTTAAAGCATTATTAGGTAGCTGTAAAGACTTATTACCCATTATTCTCGTTATTGCATTTTTTCAGTTTGTTGTTTTGCAACAACCTATGCCGAATGTTGGTGATATTCTAGTAGGTTTAGTATTAGTTGTTTTAGGGTTAACTTTTTTTATTTATGGGTTAGAAATGGGCTTGTTTCCCATTGGTGAATCAATGGCGCAAGCTTTCGCTAAGAAAGGCAGCATTAGCTGGCTTCTTACTTTTGCTTTTTGCTTAGGGTTTGGTACTACCGTAGCTGAACCATCCTTAATTGCTGTTGCAAAAGAGGCTGCAATTGTTGCAGCATCAGGCGGAATAATTAGCGATACAGTTGAATCACAGCTCTCTTATGCTAATGGTTTACGTTTTACCGTCGCATTTGCTGTTGGACTTGCCATCGTTATTGGTGTTTTACGTATTCTTCGTGGTTGGCCAATACAGTACTTAATTTTAGGTGGTTACGTGGTTGTGGTATTGATGACAATCATAGCTCCTAGTTGGATTATAGGTATTGCTTATGACTCTGGTGGCGTTACAACATCTACAATAACTGTTCCTTTGGTAACGGCTTTAGGTGTTGGTTTAGCCTCAGCAATAAAAGGAAGAAACCCAATGATTGATGGCTTTGGTTTAATTGCTTTTGCTTCTTTAACTCCAATGATTTTTGTGATGATGTATGGCATGGTGATTGGTTAATGGACTTAATTTTTGAATTTTTAAATACCCTAAAAAATACAGTTGTTGATGTATTACCTATCTTATCAATCATATTAGGTTTTCAATTACTTGTTATTCGTAAACCTATTCCCCATATCAAGCAAGTGGGTTTTGGCTTTATCTATGTACTTATAGGTTTAGCTTTATTTTTACTTGGCTTAGAAAAAGCTTTATTTCCGTTAGGTAAAATGATGGCAGAGCAGTTAACTGCACCAGAGTTCATTCAAGCTGGCGAGACTGTACTAACAAGTATCCATTGGTCAGACTATAAGTGGGTTTATATTTTTGCAGCTGCCATCGGCTTTAGTACAACCAT
>CAXIBS010000110.1:0-7722 GCA_964022585.1 uncultured Colwellia sp. | reverse complement strand
TTAAAAATTTACGCTATTAAATCACCTTAATCACAAAAATTTTATTTTTTTTGATTGGGATTGTATGTCTGGAAGTTATGACGATTTTTAACCTACGTTTTAATTTATTAATATGATGTCGGGTATCTAACTGATTAATAGGTGATTTTTAAATAGGTTTATCCTAGGTAGGGGTATGCAGACCGCTTAAATATCACCACGTTGGTTGAATTCATATTGATAGTCAACATTGCAAATATTAAGTCGTAAATTCATTTATTTAGCTTTATTGAAATAGTTCAAGCCTAGGCCATTGTAGAAAGTGCCTAGGTTTTTCTATAAAACAATTTCTATATTTAAGTATTGATCTTATTAAAGGAGTTAACTCCACTTGAAAACATTATTAATAACACTACTGTTATACTGTTTTGGTATAACCACCGCCAACGCTTCAGAGGCGACACTTAACCATTTAGATATGACATCTTCATCTTTAGGGGTAATTGCTCTAGTTATTTTTGCTCTTGGCTATGCTCTAGTAATTGCAGAAGAGTTTATTCACTTACGAAAATCTAAACCTGTAATTTTAGCCTCGGGACTTATTTGGATTTTAGTTGCAATATTAGCTAAGAGTAAAGAGCACGGTAAAGCGTTAGTCGAGCATGCCTTAAACCATAACTTAATAGAATATTCGGCGTTATTACTGTTTCTACTTACAGCGATGATTTATGTTAATGCGATGACAGAGCGCAATGTATTTGAAGCACTAAGAGCATGGCTAGTTAAAAGAGGTTATAGTTACAAAAAGCTTTTTTGGATTACGGGATTTTTAGCTTTCTTCATTTCGCCTATTGCGGATAACCTAACTACAGCTTTATTGATGGGCGCTGTTGTATTGGCTGTAGGCGCAGATAAACCCAAGTTTGTATCGTTAGCATTTATTAATATTGTTGTGGCTGCCAATGCTGGTGGTGCATTTAGCCCGTTTGGTGATATTACTACGCTAATGGTGTGGCAATCAGGTAATGTTGAATTTTTTGGTTTTTTTGCTTTATTTATTCCTTCGCTAATTAACTTCTTATTGCCAGCAGTGATAATGAGTTTTGCTATTCCAAATGAAACCCCAAAGGCTTCAGAAGACGAAATCACATTAAAAAAAGGAGCAATTTCTATTTGTTTACTGTTTATTTGTACCATTATTACCGCAGTAACTTTTGAGCAATTATTACATTTACCTCCATTTTTGGGCATGATTACGGGGTTATCATATTTATTCTTTTTCTCTTATTATTTAAAGCTTTCAGAGAGAAAATTAGCTGATAATACTACTGAATTTAATATATTCACCAAAGTAGCTAAGGCAGAGTGGGATACGTTACTGTTCTTTTTTGGCGTTATTTTCTGTGTTGGAGGTTTAGGGACTATAGGATATCTAGCTGATGTATCACATTTCTTATACGATGGTTTTGGGGCAACGAACGCCAATATTATTGCGGGAATATTATCAGCAATAGTCGATAATATTCCCGTTATGTTTGCAATATTAACCATGAACCCAGAAATGAATACGTTTCAATGGTTATTGGTTACGATGACTGCAGGTGTAGGTGGCAGCTTATTATCTGTGGGCTCTGCCGCAGGCGTTGCATTAATGGGACAGTCTAAAGGCATGTATAGTTTCTTCAGTCACATGAAATGGAGTTGGGCAATTGCCCTTGGTTATGGGGCTAGTATTTATGCACATTTCTTGTTCAATGGGTAATATTTATGAAGCCTTATAAAAGATAACGGGGATTGTGTTGAAGTACATCTATAGTGAATATTTTGCTATAGATGTACCTGTATGAGGAATAGTTTTCAATATAAATTAACTTGTTTGTATAATTTTGAGCGAATGCTCTTTGTTACTTGAACATGTATCGATAGTACGCTTTATGACGTTAGCTATTGATTGTTCTTTAGGTCAACAGTTAGCAAAAAGCGGAAGTAATGGCAAGTCAATAATCATTAAATGTTACATGTATTTCACCCAAGCTTGGTGAGTTGATTTTTTGAAATTAGAAAACTTTTTCGTGGGTAAATACAGTACTAAACTAAGTAAAATCGAAATAGTCCATACTTGCCAAACACTATCTACTCCATAATAAATTCCCTTATTAGCACCAAATATACTCACTAATACCCAATATAAAATCAGCAGTACATATAAGTGCAGTAAGTAGAAAAACAATGGTGCAGAGCCATAATGTATTAGGAAGTTTAAATTATTAGCACTGCTCTTTTCTAACAGTGCTAACACGATAAAAGCTACACCTAAAGTAATCAGCAAAAATCCTAATGATGGTGGATATTTTGTAAAATTAATAAACGATTGCACCGTTAGTAGCCAGTTATCAAGGCTAGTCCATATTACGGGTTCGACATAAACATTAACTAAGCGAATGATAAATAGTGTAAGTAAACTGAATGCCCCTAAGCGGAAGAGTATGCGTATTCTCTTATTAATTTCAAATTTTGAAGAGAAGATAGGGGCAATAAAGTACCCTAAACAAATTACCCCAATCCAAGGCAACGTTGGATAAGATACTTTTATTTTAAATGCATCACTCGTAAATAAATAACCTCTGTCATGCAAAATTGTCCATAGAGAATAGCCAAATTCGTCTGGTGTAAAAGATATGAAATCAAGAGCATTGTGACCAAAGATAATCGTGATACCTATAAGGCCGATAACACGGTGAGGTAAGTAAGTTAAAGCAGCTAAAGCAATCATACTTAAGCCAATTGCCCACATAACCTGTAAATACAAGACGTTATAATTCCCAAACCAAGAGAAATTGACCAAGGTTATCTCAAGAAAAATAATAAACAAGCCTCGTTTAAGGAGAAATGAATGTACATTTCGTTGAGGTTTATCCTGTGGATTTGCGTATAACCAAGCACTTAACCCTGTTAGGAAAATAAAAACTGGGGCACAAAAGTGGGCCATGAACCTAGTGAAAAACAGCGTAGAGCTTGTTTCATCAATAATCATAGGGTCTGCAACTTGCTGATGAAGATAAACACGCTCACGCACATGATCTACCAACATAAATAGTATTACTAGGCCACGTAGAATATCAATTGAAGGAATACGTTTTTTAAGGTGTTGCAAATTATTCATCATTAACCATTATGCAATATGAACAAAAAAACAGCCTGAATTTTCAGGCTGTTTCACTATTTTACGAGACTATCGCCATAGTTTAGAACTGATATTTAATACTCGCAGTATAGTTAATAGGTGAACCAGGCATCGTCCAAAGTTTATGGTATGAATTTTCAAAGTACTCTTCATCAAACAAGTTATTGATATCTAGTTTCAAACTTAGCTGACTATTGAGATCCATTACCGCAGAAACATTCACTAAGGTATATGAAGGTAAAATATAATTGGCATCGGTAGTTTCACCTAAACGATCGCCTACATAGTTTACTGTCGTTGCTAAATATGTTTCTTTACCCATAAAGTTAGTCTGGTGTCTTAATGAGAGGTGACCGATATGATCAGCAACATTAATTAGACGAGAGCCTTTTGGAATGGGCACGCCCCAATCTGAATTAATCACATCATTAGCAGTGCGAGCATCAGTATAAGAATAAGCTAGCTCCACACTCGTATTATCGGTCAACTCTGTGATTAAGTTAAACTCAATACCTAGGCTTTCAACTTTACCTAGCGTTGCTGAAAGGCCTGTATCAGGCTCAGATGTCAACATGTTAGTTTTTTCTGCATCAAATACAGCAATGCTGCCTGAAAAGCGATCAACAATGTTTTCCCATTTTGCACCAACTTCAAAAGATGTAGTTTCTTCAGGATCAAAGGCATTTCGATCAGCGTCAAGACCTGGATTTGGTCTAAAGCCTTCGGCATAGCTTGAATACAAGTTTATAGAGTCATTTAAGTTATAAACAAAACCAATGCGAGGCGTTACTTCCGTTTGCTCTTGATCTTGAGCTTCATTGCTCATTTTATTCAAGATATCTTGCTTAAAATTATCAACTCTGAAACCAACCAAAAGTTTTGCTTTTTCGGTAAGTTCGATCAGATTTTGAGCATATAAACCTAAACCTTCTTGCTCTTCCACTGTTTGTGTTTTCGGAGATGTTGCTGGTTGTTCCAGCGTATAATCAGGGTTATTTGGATCAATCGCATAGGTTGTATCACCTGAACCCCAAGCTGTGCGCCAAACGCTATAATCAGTATTTAACTCAAATTGATAATAATCTAAGCCAATTAAAATATTATTTTTGAAACCTCCAAGCTCTAGTTCCCCACTTAGTTCAAAACGTGTGGATAAATCTTCTGCTTGATAGTCACGCTCTCTTCGTTGACGAGAGAGTAAGTTCGGGTTGGTATAAACTAGCTGACGACCACCAGACAGTTCAGTATCTGAAGATTGACCTTTAAATGATGAATCTCGGTAGGCTAAACCAGCCAATAAGTGCCAGTCATTGTTTAGCTTGTGATTTAAAAGTAACTGATGCCCTAACGCTTCAACAACATGAGCACCATCTCGAACATCTCCATAAAAATCTTCAGCATCAACGGAATCAAAATCGTTATCTAAAATATATACACCGCGGTCTAAAGGTTTTTTCTGATCAAGCACTTCCATTTCATAGCTAAAACTAGTGTCATCAGAGATGTTCCATAAGAATGATGGATTGAAATGTAAGCTTTCTATGAAAACATGATCACGATAGGTATCAGAATTTTCATACGAACCATTTAAGCGATAGGCCATATCATCATTTAGACCATCGGTATAATCAAATTCAAATTGCTTTTTATCGTAGTTGCCAAGGGTACCTTGGATATAACCTTGTTTATCAAATTGTGGTTTCTTAGTGATGATATTAATAGTACCACCTGGCTCACCCTGACCATATAAAGCTGAACCAGGTCCCTTCATGATTTCAATGGTTTCGACATTCGCTGTACTGCGATTACCGTTATAACCACGAGAGTTGAAACCATTAACTAGATAACCAGTTGGATTGTTTTCATCACCAGAAAAGCCACGAATGGCAAAGCTATCAAACATACCACCAGAGTTATTTTGTCTAACAATGCTTGGTGATAATTCTAACGCTTCTATAAAGCGGGTGATGCCCTCAATTTCTAACGTATCAGCATTAATCCTATCGATTGCTTGTGGTGTTTCTACAAGTGGAACATTGCCCCGGTATGGCTGCCACAACCTTTTAACTTCAATACGTTCAATATCTTCTGGGGTATCTGATGTGTGATTTATATTATCTTGTGCTAAAGCACTATTAGAAATGGCAAGTAATGAAAGTAAGAAATGTTTGTTCACTGATATTCTCAAAGCTGTAATAAAAAAGTGTGTGAATGTTACATTATCACAAAGTTAATTTCTATGGTTGAAAGTGTAATCATTGAAATACATTGATAAGTATTGTAGGTAGCGTGTTTATTATTTTTTTATTGTTACTATATAACAAGGTTGGGTAGGTGTTTATTGAGTTCTTTAAACAGTCGGAGGGCTTGGCTGTTTAATTCGTGATTAACTTCCGCTTTCGTATCAAAGTGATCGTTAGGTGGTATGGTTTTCACTCGTGAATTAAGACCGCTTTGTGGCATTTACAGTCTATTTTCTTCTATCTAATTGATGGATACTAAATCGGTGCTCATAAAAGAACCTAGTTTTGATTATAATATACTTCGGACATAAAAAAACCGCAATTAAGCGGTTTTTATAAATAGACTGTCGCCAATCTATCGCCAAAACAAAAAGTTACTAGGTATAACTAATTGATTAAAAGGTACTTTATTTGGTGGAGCGGGGGGGAGTCGAACCCCCGTCCAAAAAGCCTACATCCTCGGTACTACATGCTTAGTCGCTTATTTATTTAACCAATTAGACGCCAAGCGACAGGCTTCGTCATGGTGAGCTTGATACTATTTCGCGGTTCAGCCTCAAGCGTGCTTCCCTCGCTAACCTATTTGGGGTGACCATCAATCCTCTAACCAATAGGTGAGATTTCAAGGTGATGGCTAGCCTAAGCGGCTAGTGCGAACGTTTCGTCGTTTGCAATTATAGTTTTGCGGCTTTTTACCAGGCCAACCGCCCCTGGGCATGCACCTTGGGTTTCGTGAATCTTGTCGAATCCTAGATCCGCCCCAAAGTTTTTCTCTTGTATTACTTTATTCAGTTTTCAGTATAGATTTGATATGTCTATACCTTGCATTATACAACGCTTAATTTAAATAGACAACGTGGTAATTTTTAACCAGTTAGCGATCTAAGTTTTTATTTTTCATTAAACGGCCTTTATCAACAGCCCACTCTCTGTCTTTTATGTCGGCACGTTTGTCATGATCTTTCTTACCTTTACCTAGATAAAACTCAAGCTTTACCCAACAGGCCTTCCAATACATTGCAGTGGCAATTAATGAATAGCCATTACGCTCAACTGCAGCAATAATCTTTTCAAGCTCTCTTCTGTTAAGTAGTAATTTTCTATCACGATTAGGATCACAAACAACATGACTAGAAGCTGCATTAAGCGGCATTATTTCAGAACCTAATAAATAGGCTTCACCATCTTTAATATGTACGTAACAGTCAGAGATATTTACTTTACCACTTCTAATACTTTTAATTTCCCATCCCTGTAAACTCATACCACCTTCAAATTTGTCAGTTAAGGTATAGTTGTGCCTTGCTTTTTTATTTAAAGCAATAGTATTACTGTTGCTTTTTTTTGATTTTTTCTTAGCCATTTTTTATCCAAACATCTCTAAAAATAAGAGTTTTTCTCTTCTCGTTTCATTAATTTTTGCAAACACACACAGTTAACGACAGTTATTATACGTAGAATACTAGGTATTTATATTAGAATTTTACTGTTAACAGAAAAATTACTTCATTAATGCGTTCTTTGGCATGTTTTGGTATGATATTGCCAATTTATTTTCAAGGTAAAAAAGTAGAATGCCATCTATAAATCGTAGTGCACTGGTTATGTATAGTGCTGAACAAATGTTTCAATTAATTAATGACGTTCTCGCTTACCCTCAATTTTTACCAGACTGTAGTAATAGTAAAATAACTTCTCAAGATGAAAACTGTGTAACTGCGTCTTTGTTAGTATCTAAGGCAGGGTTGAAAAAGTGGTTTACTACAAAAAATACTTTAATCTCTAACCAACAAGTTACTTTAGAATTAGTTGATGGTCCTTTTAATAAACTGCAAGGGCATTGGTTATTAACTCCTTTATCATCAGAGGCTTGTAAGGTTAGTTTAGAACTTGAGTATGAATTTTCTAATAAAATGTTTGATTTAGCTTTTGGTCGTATCTTTAATAATATGACAAACAATATGGTGCAAGCATTTACTCAACGCGCTAAGCATGTATATGGAGATAACACCTAAATGGATACCACACTAGCAAGTAACCCAACGGTCAGAATTGAAGTGGTTTATGGCTTAGCTCATAAACAAAAATTGTTATCTTTACCTGTTGATGTAGGTATTACGGTTGAACAAGCTATTATTGAATCAGGAATTTTAGCGCTTTTTCCTGAAATTGATTTAAAAAACAATAAAGTCGGTATATGGAATAAGGCGGTTAAATTGTCACAAGTGGTAGAAGACTTAGACCGAATTGAAATTTATCGTCCTTTAATTGCAGATCCCAAAGAAGTGAGAAAACGTCGAGCTGAAAAGGCTAAAT
>CAXIBS010000109.1:0-7766 GCA_964022585.1 uncultured Colwellia sp. | reverse complement strand
TTTCTTTTTCTTCGTATGCTTTTTCAAGCACTTGCCATGCTTCGTGACGTTTTGCGTCATCACGAGAAAGAATAGTTTCACCGAAACCATCATCTGTAGCTTTAAGCGATCCATCAACTTCATCACCAACAGATACTTCAACTTCGCCTGTAAGGCTTTTGAATTGATCGATTGAGATAACAGATTCAGATTTTAAGCCAGCGTCAACTAAAACGTTGTCTTTAGTGATAGCAACTACAGTCCCTTTAATGATTGAACCAGGGCGTGTTTCGATTGTTTTTAAACTTTCTTCAAAAAGTTGTGCAAAATTTTCAGTCATAACTTGTATATAAACTCAGCTATTAATCCAATCGACTTCATGTCTCATGGGGTTGTTAAATTAGCTTCGGTGCATCCTTGACGTAAGCTTTAGTTGGTATTTATTTCTTAAGTAAGATAAGAAATAAAAGATTTATGTTAATTTTCCATTCGCAAATGAAAGGACTTTATTAACCACTTCCTGTATGGAAAGGTCAGTAGAGTCAACGATTAACGCTCCTTCTGCAGGAACAAGCGGGGCAACCTTACGGCTACTATCACGCTCATCTCGTTGACGTATGTCATCCAAAAGGCGACCGATTTTAACATCAAACCCCTTCACTTTCAACTGATTAAATCGTCTCTGAGCACGCTCTTCTGCACTTGCAGTTAAAAACACTTTTACAGGTGCATTAGAGAAAACAACTGTTCCCATATCTCGCCCATCCGCAACTAAGCCTGGTGTTACACAAAAAGCTCGTTGACGACGTAATAGTGCTTCACGTACACGAGGAAACTCAGCTACTTTTGATGCTAGTGCACCAATTTCTTCAGTTCGAATAGAGTCAGTTACATTCTCCCCTTCAAGGATAACTTTTCCTTCCCCTTCACTCGTGATTTCAAACTGCACATCTAAATGCGCAGCCATTGGTATTATAGGCTCTTCATTGTCTAACTTAACATGATGATGTTGAGTTGCTACAGCAAGTACACGGTAAATAGCACCACTATCAAGTAAATGCCAACCTAGTTGCTCGGCAACAAGCCTAGCAACTGTTCCTTTGCCTGCCCCACTTGGGCCATCAATGGTAATAACTGGAATGCTTTCCTGCATATATTTTCCCCCTAACATCGAAAATCGGCAGAATTATACGGGATTTATTTAATAAAATCGCGTAAAAATAACTTTATACAAAATAATTAACAAGATACTTGATCTAGCTTGTCAAAATAGTCAGGAAATGTTTTTGCTGTACATTTAGGATCATTGATAGTGACAGGTGTTTCACTTAAGGCAACAAGAGAAAAACACATAGCAACTCTATGATCATCATAGGTATCAATTTCAGCATGTTTAAGTAGCTTAGGTGGCGTAATAGAAATATAATCTTCACCTTCAATTACATCAGCGCCTACTTTTCTAAGTTCGGTAGCCATGGCGTTTAATCGATCGGTTTCTTTTACTCGCCAGTTATAAATATTTCGAATCGTAGTTGTACCTGTAGCAAAAAGTGCTGTAGTAGCAATAGTCATTGCCGCATCAGGAATATGATTCATGTCCATGTCTATTGCAGTTAACGACTTACCAACAACAGTGATTGACTCATCAGCCCAATGAACTTCTGCGCCCATTTTTTCAAGCACATCAGCAAAATATTTATCTCCCTGAACACTTAGTTTGCCAACACCATGCACGGTAACTTTACCACCTTTAATAGCGCCTGCCGCTAAAAAGTATGAGGCAGAGGAAGCATCTCCTTCAACCATGTACCTTTCTATGGCTTGGTACGATTGGCCTCCCTTAACATTGAAAGACTTATAGCTATTATTTTGTACCTTAACACCAAACCTTTGCATTATATCAAGGGTGATATCAATGTATGGCTTCGAGACTAACTCGCCGTCAATTTGTATTTCGGTATCCGTTGCTAATAAAGGTGTTACCATCAAAATGGCCGTTAAAAACTGACTAGATATTGAACCATCAATAGTTATAGTGCTTCCAGTTAAGTTTTTACCTGTTATTTTTACTGGCGGATAATTTTTATTTTCTAAATATTCGATATCAGCACTAAGTTGTACCAATGCATCACCTAAGTGGCCTATTGGTCTCTCCTTCATTCTAGGCTCGCCAGTTAAAACAAACTCACCTTCGCTCGCTGCAAGCGCAGCACACAAAGGGCGCATTGCTGTGCCGGCATTACCTAAAAACAATTCAAGTGGTTCTTTAGTTTTGAAAAAACCATTATTGCCAATAACTGTACATTCAGTGCCGCAATCACTTAACGTATATTTAATACCAAGGCTTTTTAACGCATTAAGCATATGGTTAATATCATCACTAACTAATAAGTTAGTGATTTTGGTTACGCCGTTTGCTAATGCAGCAATTAACAATGCACGGTTAGATAAGCTTTTAGAGCCAGGTAAAAAAACTTCTCCGTTAATTTTATTTATCGGATTTAAAGTTAATTGCTCCATATTATTTATTCTCTTGTGCAAATTTATGCATAAAGTTAACCAGTGCTTGTACACCTTCAATTGGCATAGCATTGTAAATACTGGCACGCATACCACCAACAATTCGATGACCTTTTAATGCCATTAAATTATGTTGTTCAGCTTGTGCTAAAAACTTATCATTTAAGCTTTCATCATTTAACCAGAATGGGATGTTCATTTTACTGCGGTATTGTTCATCAATATTGTTATTATAAAAATCACTGCCATCAATTTCTTTATATAATAAATCTGCTTTTGCTTGGTTAACTTTGGCAATAGCTTTAACGCCACCAAGCTCTTTAAGCCATTGAAAAACTAAACCTGCTAAATACCATGCATAAGTAGGCGGTGTATTATACATAGAGTCATTATTTGCACTGGTTTGATAGTTCATAATACAAGGAGTTGCCAACTGGGCACTGCCTAATAAATCTTCGCGCACAATCACTATGGTTAAACCTGAAGGACCTATATTCTTTTGTGCTCCTGCATAAATAACTCCAAACTTTGTTACATCAATTTCATGAGATAAAATAGTAGAAGACATATCAGCAACTAAAGGCACTCCGTTAGTTTCTGGAATTTCATTTATCTCAATACCATCAACGGTTTCATTTGGACAATAATGAACATAGGCAGCATCGCTATTTAATGGCCATTTAGCATTCGGTAAAAGGCTTGTTTCACCATTATCGTGCTCTTCGCGAATATTGATAACATTTACATTACCAAAGTTTTTTGCTTCAACAGCTGCAGCTTTCGACCATGAACCATTAACAATATAGTCTGCTGATTTTCCTTCAGGAAGAAGGTTTAATGGCACAGCAGAAAATTGACCTCTACCGCCACCATGACAAAAAAGCACTTTATACGAATCAGGAATAGCCATTAAATCGCGTAAGTCAGCCTCAGCTTGCGCTGCCATTTCCATATAAATACTACTGCGATGGCTTAATTCCATTACAGAACTACCGGTATTATTCCAATTAATAAATTCAGCTTGCGCTTTTAGCATTACAGGAGCTGGTAACATTGCAGGGCCAGCACAAAAATTAAAAACTTCAGACATTTTCATATTCTCAAATAAAATTTTACATAACAGAAGCAGCTTACTTAATTATTTTACGCTTATTAGGCCAATTCAACTGTTCTAACTTTTATGTATTTTAGGTAATAAAAAAGGCGGTTATTAGCCGCCCTCTTGGTTATTCACGACGATTATTCTTGTTCGTCATCTGTAGAGCTATCTTCACTAGCTTGTTGAGTATTTTGTTCTGGAGCATCACTGTCTTGATTAGTAACCTCTCCTTCTACAACTTCCCCTTCAAACTCTGCTGGCTCTTCCACTTCATCAATACGCTGTAGCGCAACAACATGCTCTTCATCACTAGTACGGATTAATCGAACACCTTGTGTATTACGACCGATAACGCTTACTTCATTTACTCTAGTACGCACTAAGGTACCATTGTCAGTAATAACCATTATCTCATCAAGATCTTCGACTTGAACAGCACCAACAACTTTACCATTACGCTCACTTACTTTTATAGAAACAACACCTTTAGTTGCTCTACTCTTAGCTGGGTACTCATTTAAGTCTGTTCGTTTACCGTAGCCATTTTCAGTAATCGTTAATATTGGTCCATCATTTTTAGGAACAATTAACGAAACTACTTTTTGTGTATCTTCAAGCTTAATGCCGCGAACACCTGTACCCGTTCTACCAATAGGTTTCAATGCCCAGCGTTGTTCTCCAGTTTCAGGATCAATTTTTATTTCACCTGTTTCACTGTCGCGTACTTTTTCATTAAAGCGAACTACTTTACCAGCGTCTGAGAATAACATGATGTCGTTATTACCATCCGTGATATCAACACCAATTAAGGTATCATCATCACGTAGGTTAAGGGCAATAATACCGTTTGCTCTTTGATTTTTATAAGCAGTTAACGCTGTTTTCTTCACCGTACCAGAAGCCGTTGCCATGATTATATACTTATCATCTTCGTATTCACGTACTGGTAAAATAGCCGTAATTCGTTCATCATTTTCTAGCGGTAATATATTAACAATTGGACGACCACGAGCCGTTCGTGTTGCTAATGGTAATTGATATACTTTTAACCAATATAGTTTACCGCGATTTGAGAAACATAAAATGGTATCGTGAGTATTCGCAATCAATAAACGTTCAATGAAATCTTCTTCTTTCATCTTCGTTGCAGCTTTACCCTTACCACCACGTTTTTGTGCTTGGTAATCTGATAGTATTTGATATGTAACGTAACCTTCATGAGAAAGTGTTACTACAACATCTTCTTCACAGATTAAATCTTCAAGTGACAAATCATGAGAAGCATTTGTTATTTCTGTACGACGTTCATCGCCAAACTCATCACGAATTGCAACTAACTCTTCACAAATCACTTCCATCAGACGCTCTGGACTTTCAAGGATGTGCATCAACTCAGCAATTAGATCTAATAATTCTTTATACTCGTTAAGAATTTTCTCGTGTTCTAGGCCACTTAATTTGTATAGTTGTAGCTCAACAATAGCTTTCGCTTGAACAGGCGTTAAATAATATTTATTGTCACGTATACCAAATTGAGGTTCTAACCACTCTGGTCTTGCCGCGTGAGTACCTGCGCGCTCTAACATAGCGCTAACATTTCCTAAATCCCAACCTTGAGCGACTAATTTCTCTTCCGCTTCTTTTCTAGATGGTGAGTTTTTAACTAACTCTATAATAGGTTCTATATTGGCTAATGCTATCGATAAGCCTTCTAATATATGCGCTCTATCACGTGCTTTACGTAATTCAAAAATGGTTCGGCGGGTAACCACTTCACGACGATGTAAAACAAACTCTTCTAGCATCCCTTTTAGGTTGAAAATTTTAGGTTGGCCATTACCTAATGCCACCATATTTAAACCAAATGAAACTTGCATTTGAGTTAGCTTATATAAGTTGTTTAAAACAACTTCGCCTACTTCGCCACGCTTAACTTCTATCACCATACGCATACCGTCTTTATCAGACTCATCACGTAAAGCTGAAATACCCTCTAAACGTTTTTCTTTAACAAGCTCAGCCATTTTTTCAATTAAGCGTGCTTTGTTAACTTGGTATGGTAACTCATGAACAACAATTGTTTCTTTACCGTTACTTTCATTGACTTCAATTTCAGCACGTGCACGAATTTTAATTTTACCACGACCTGTGCGGTAAGCTTCTTCAATACCTGCACGACCACTGATAATACCTGCCGTTGGAAAATCAGGACCAGGGATATGTGTTAACAATTCTTCAAAAGAAATATCTTTATTTTCAATAAGCGCTAAACAGCCATTAATAACTTCAGTTAAGTTATGTGGTGGAATGTTCGTTGCCATACCAACCGCTATACCCGAGCTACCATTTACAAGTAAATTAGGAATTCTCGTTGGCATAACTGCAGGGATATGCTCGGTGCCATCATAGTTAGGTACAAAGTCAACGGTTTCTTTATCTAAATCAGCTAAAATAGAATGTGCCATTTTAGCCATGCGAATTTCGGTATAACGCATTGCCGCTGCACTATCACCATCAACGGAACCAAAGTTACCTTGGCCGTCAACCAACATATAACGCAGTGAAAAAGGTTGTGCCATACGTACAATTGTATCGTAAACCGCTGTATCACCATGTGGGTGATATTTACCTATAACATCACCAACCACACGAGCTGATTTCTTATAAGGTTTATTCCAATCATTACCTAACACATCCATGGCAAATAACACACGGCGATGTACAGGTTTCAACCCGTCACGTACATCAGGTAGTGCTCGCCCAACGATTACACTCATAGCGTAATCTAGATAGGAAGTTTTTAACTCATCTTCAATATTTACTGGAACTATTTCTTTGGCCAGATCTGACATAAATAGATATATCCCTTAACTTAAAACGTAACTTTAATATCACTTAAATTTTTATTATTCTTCTTTCATAACAAACAGAAATCAACGCGGCATATTAGCACAGTTTTTGTTGATGCCAAACAGCTTTATTTTGCTGTTTTAATGGTGTTTTTTTAATGATAAATAAAGCTTACTATTTATGCCTATAAAGTGAGCAATTTAAACGTTTATTGATCCATTTCGTTGCTTCTCCGTTGTTTAGGCTTTGTTTAATTAAAAGTTTCGTTTAGAATCTTGTCACCTGAATTATAAGTAGCTTACCTAATGACTGAAAATACAAGCATGCCTAATGTAAATGAAGAAGAAATTGCCAAATTTGAACAAATCGCTAGCCAATGGTGGGATTTAACAGGTGATTTCAAGCCACTGCATCAAGTTAACCCATTAAGAGTGCAATTTATTTGTCAACATATCGCAGAACAAAAGCAAGAGCTCTTTGCTAAGAATGTAATAGATGTTGGTTGTGGCGGCGGGATATTAACAGAGTCATTAGCTAAACTTGGTGCAACAGTGACTGGTATAGATATGGGTGGTGAGCCACTTAATGTAGCTAAGCTTCATGCACTAGAGTCAGGGTTAACCATTAATTATGAAAAAATTACTGCAGAAGAAAAAGCACAGCAATGCAGTGAACAATTCGATATGGTTACTTGCATGGAAATGCTTGAGCACGTTCCCGATCCTGCATCCATCATAAATGCCTGTGCTAATTTAGTAAAACCCGGTGGTTTAGTATTTTTTTCAACCTTAAATAAAACAATTAAGTCATACCTGTTAGCTATTTTAGCTGCAGAGAAAATGTTTAAATTGGTACCTGATGGTACACACGATCATGATAAGTTTATTAAACCCTCACAATTAATCGCTTGGGCAGAAGAAAATCAACTAAAGTGTATTGATGCGAGCGGTATTCATTACAACCCTATTCTTGAAAACCATAAATTAGTTGACGATTTAGGCGTCAATTATATTCTTTGTTGTCAAAAGGTGTAGAAAATAAAATCACACGTTTTATTTTTTAAACAACTTGCCCAAACAATAAACAACAACCATAAATCAAACTTAACCTCTTGTTAAATAAGAGGTTAATTTTTTATATTTCGAATTGATATATAGATTCACAAAAATCGATTAAAATAATTTTTACTAAAAAATATTTTCAAAAAAATATTGCTTTTAGTAAATTACTAAACAAATTAACCTTGCTAGGTTAGTTATCACTAACCATTATTATCTCAGTAAAAAGTCAACTAAAATTCACGTTTTTTATCGCTTGC
>CAXIBS010000108.1:0-7784 GCA_964022585.1 uncultured Colwellia sp. | reverse complement strand
TAAAAATGCCTCCCATCCTTTATCTGAACCGGGTTTACCTAAGTTAGCTCTTGGGCCGATATCTTCAGGAATACCGAGTAAAATATACTTAATGCCTTGCTGCTTCAATTTAGTTAATGCGCTCATAACGTCTTTGTCATCAAGTAATGACAACGACTTTAGCACTTCACCTAAACGTGTTTCTCCAGTGCGTTTACTTACATAACGGGCTAAATAATTATCATCTGATGGAATTAAATTCATAACATTTACTTTTGAAGTGATTAATAAGTTGCCCAAAATTTACAAGAATAATCTGGGGCATTTGTTCCTATAACCAAGTTTAGAAGCTTGGTAAAAGATTTTCTGGCATAAACTGATTCAAATCACCATCACTAATAATAGCCGATGCTTCCACAATATCTGGTGCAAAGTATCTATCTTTATCATAAAAACTGACTGTTTTTCTTAATATCGCCTTAGCCTGCTCAATGATTTTGGAGCCTTGCAATGGCATTCTAAAATCTAAGCCTTGAACAGCGGCTAAATATTCAACAGCGAGTACACCGTTAGTGTTTTCACTCATATCAACTAAGCGACGCCCAGCAAAACAGGCCATAGAAACATGATCTTCTTGATTGGCTGATGTTGGTAAGCTATCAACAGAGGCTGGATGGGCAAGAGTTTTATTTTCTGAAGCAAGTGCAGCAGAGGTAACTTGAGCAATCATAAAGCCTGAATTAACGCCCCCATTATCAACTAAAAATGGCGGTAGTTTACTTAAGCTTGAATCAATTAAAAGCGCCATACGACGCTCAGATAGCGAACCTATTTCAGCAATAGCAAGTGCAAGGTTATCAGCAGCCATAGCAACAGGCTCAGCATGAAAATTACCAGCTGAGATAAAGTCTCCCTCGTTTGCAAATATTAATGGGTTATCCGTAACACCGTTGGCTTCAACGTGTAAAACTTCAGCTGCTTGACGAATTTGCGTTAAACACGCCCCCATAACTTGTGGCTGACAACGAAGAGAATAAGGATCTTGAACTTTTTCACAATCATGATGTGATGCACAAACCTCAGAGCTATCTGTTAATATTTTACGGTACGCCATAGCTGCATCAATTTGCCCTTTTTGCCCGCGAACTTGATGAACACGATCATCAAATGGAGCACGTGACCCCATTGCCGCTTCTACAGAAATAGCACCTATAACCGTACCTGCTGCATATAAATCTTCTGCATGAAACAAGCCTTCTAATGCAAACGCTGTTGAGGCTTGTGTGCCATTTAATAAAGCTAAACCTTCTTTTGCAGCTAAGGTAACAGGCTCAAGCCCTGCAATTTTTAAACCTTCCACAGCAGGAATCACCTGATCATTATGAGACATTTCACCTTCACCCAGTAAAGGTAATACCATATGAGATAAGGGTGCTAAATCACCTGATGCACCAACAGAGCCTTTCTTTGGTACACAAGGATAAACTTCTGCATTTAATAACGTAATTAATGCTTGAATAACCTTCAAACGAATACCAGAAAAGCCTCTAGATAGTGAATTAATTTTTAGAATCATCATCAAACGTACTGTTGAATCTTCCATATATTCGCCAAAACCAGCTGAATGTGAAAGCACAATAGAGCGTTGTAATAACTCAAGCTCATCAGTTTTAATACGTGTATTTGCCAATAAACCAAAGCCAGTATTGATGCCATAAACAACACGATCGTCTTTAATGACTTGTTGTACTGCTTCAGCGCTTTTATTGATTTCATCAAAAGCATTTTCATCTAAAGAGTATTCAATACCACTGTAGCGATTAACTGCTCTAAGCTGTGCGAGTGTTAGCTTGCCAGGCACTATTTTTAATTTACTTATCGTCATCACTATTATCCCTTTTTCCCATTAGCGCCAGCGATCATAGGTAGATCTAGACCTTGCTCTTTGGCACAATTAATCGCGCTATTATAACCTGCATCAGCATGGCGCATAACACCTGTCGCTGGGTCATTCCACAATACTCGACCAATACGCTTAGATGCTTCATCAGTACCATCAGCAACAATCACCACGCCAGAATGTTGACTAAAGCCCATACCAACACCGCCACCATGATGTATGCTAACCCAAGTAGCACCACCAGAAGTTGATAATAAAGCATTAAGTAATGGCCAATCTGAAACAGCATCAGAGCCATCTAACATACTTTCAGTTTCACGATTTGGTGAAGCAACTGAGCCAGAATCTAAATGATCTCGACCAATAACCACAGGAGCAGATAGCTCACCCGATTTAACCATGTCGTTAAAGGCCAATGCTAAACGTGCTCTATCTTTCAGTCCAACCCAACAAATACGCGCTGGTAACCCTTGAAAGTCAATACGTTCACGGGCCATATCTAACCAATTGTGTAAGTGTGGATTATCAGGAATAAGCTCTTTAACTTTAGCATCTGTTTTGTAGATATCTTCTGGATCACCTGATAAAGCAACCCAACGAAAAGGACCAATACCCTCACAAAATAATGGACGAACATACGCAGGAACAAAGCCAGGGAAATCAAAGGCATTAGTGACACCTTCTTCAAATGCCATTTGACGAATGTTATTACCATAATCCGTTGTAGCAGAGCCTGCAGCTTGCAAATCAAGCATTGCTTTTACTTGTACAGCCATCGACTGCTTAGCTGCTTTAACAACTGCGGCTTCATCTGTTAAACGCATTGCCGTTGCATGTTCCATAGCCCAACCTTGCGGTAAGTAACCATTTAAAGGATCATGCGCTGAAGTTTGGTCAGTAACAACATCAGGCGTTATACCGCGTTTAACTAATTCAGGAAATACATCAGCAGCATTGCCTAAGAGCCCTACAGAAAGAGCTTCGCCCTTGGCATTTGCCGCATTGATAAGAGCTAGAGCCTCATCAAGGCTTGTAGCTTTTTTATCTACATAACGGGTCTTAATACGAAAATCTATGCGTGTTTCATCACATTCAACAACTAGCGCAGAGAAACCTGCCATCGTGGCTGCTAATGGCTGCGCGCCACCCATCCCACCTAAACCACCAGTAAGTACCCACTTACCTTTGGCATTACCTTCAAAATGCTGCTTGGCCATTGCCACAAATGTTTCATAAGTTCCTTGAACAATACCTTGCGAACCAATATAAATCCAAGAGCCTGCGGTCATTTGACCGTACATCATCAAACCTTGTTTATCTAATTCATTAAAGTGCTCCCAGTTTGCCCAATTAGGTACTAGGTTTGAGTTAGCAATTAATACACGTGGTGCATTTTCATGAGTTTTGAAAACGCCAACAGGTTTACCTGATTGAACCATTAAGGTTTCGTCATCTTCTAATCGATCGAGAACCTCTATAATTTTGTCATAGCATTCCCAGTTACGCGCAGCACGACCAATCCCACCATACACTACTAGTGATTGTGGATGCTCAGCAACTTCGGCATCTAAGTTGTTCATTAACATGCGTTTTGCAGCTTCTGTTAACCAACTTTTCGCTGTTATTTTACTGCCTCGGGCAGCACAAATGTTACGGCTACTATCTATACGGTTATCTTCTAATACTTTGACTCGACTCATGAGCAATTCCTTAACAACTGGTACAACTAACTGTAGCCAGAAAATTTCTATTGGTAAAATTTAGACCATTCAACTTGTATATACATTTACACATTTAACTTGTATATACAAGCATGATGAATTATTCTTTTTAAAAATACTTTAAGGCTTTTGATTTTATGAATTCAGACAATTGGGAAATATTATTCATTGGATTTAATTTTGCTACCATGACCAACAATGGAAGAAGCTACGGTGAACTCCTCAATGGAGCACTAGCAATTGGCAAAGGTAAAGTTCAGTGGATTGGCGATAAAAGTGATATTCCCGCTCATAACAAAAATAAAATTAAAATTGTTGAAGGAAGTGGAGAATGGATTACCCCTGGGTTAATCGATTGTCATACACACATAATTTATGGCTCTAATAGAGCCAACGAGTTTGAAATGCGCCTTCAAGGTAAAAGCTATCAAGAGATTGCTGAAAATGGTGGAGGTATTGTTTCAACAGTGCAAGCAACACGCAAAGCAACAGAAGCAGAGCTTTACCAAAGAGCAATGAAAAGGCTTAATGCATTAGCACGTGAGGGAGTGACTACAATTGAAATAAAATCAGGCTATGGGCTTGATCTTAAAAATGAAATAAAAATGCTTAAAGTCGCAGAGCAATTAAACCAAAATTCTAGTGTTTGTGTTCATAAAACTTTTCTAGGAGCACACGCTGTACCTAATGAGTACAAAGGGAGTCCTGATAAATACATAGATGTAGTTTGTGAAGAAATGATTCCTTACATTGCAAAAGAAAAGCTAGCTGATTCCGTTGACGTATTCTGTGAAAACATAGGGTTTAACCTTACACAAACAGAAAAGGTATTCAAAGCTGCTACTCAACATAACATGAGAATAAAAGTTCATGCTGAACAATTGTCCAATATTGGCGGCACTACTCTTGCTGCAAAATATAAAGCGCTCTCAAGTGACCATATTGAATATTTAGATAATGCTGGTGTTGTTGCCATGGCAGAAAATAATATGGTTGCTGTTTTACTCCCTGGCCCCTTTTATTTTATTCGAGAAACAAAAATTCCCCCGATAGATTTGCTCAGAAAACATAACGTACCTATTGCCATAGCAACAGATTCAAACCCAGGAACATCGCCATTAAATTCAATTCTGTTAATGTTAAATATGGCTTGTACACTATTTAAATTAACACCTAGCGAGGCTTTAGCAGGTATTACATGTAATGCAGCCAAAGCTTTAGGCGTGGAAAATAAAGTAGGTAAAATAATTAAAGGGATGAATGCAGATATTGCTATTTGGGATATAGAACATCCTGCTGAACTTGCCTATCAATTTGGTGTTAATCCCTTAATAGCATTATATAAACACGGGAAAAAAGTATAACGTTTGTTTACTAAAAAATAATATCAAATACAAAGGGGTTTATAACAACTTTGAGTAAATCATACATGTATATACAAACTAAGATTTGAACGAATAAATTTATAGCAACTCGTATACCTTTATATACATTGATGTATAATAATTTTCATATGCTCTTTATATTTTCCTTTATGCACTTATGACTAATAATAAAAATATTCCTATCTATCAGCGTGTTAAATTATACATCTTAGAGTTAATAAATGATGAAACATGGCAAAAAGAGCATAGGTTACCGTCTGAACATGAATTAGTTAAAACTTTATCAACATCCAGAATGACTATTAACCGAGCTTTGAGAGAGCTTGCAAATGAAGGATATATAAATCGAATTGCTGGTGTGGGCTCTTTTGCAGCAGAAACAAAGCCAGAATCTCACCCTTTAGAGATAAGAAATATCGCTGAAGAAATAGTTTCTCGTGGTCATACTCATTCATGTAAAGTAATAAAGATAAGTGAAACTAGAGCAACACCTGAAGTGGCAATTCAATTTTCGATTGCGCCGGGCTCTCGTTTATTTCACTCTCAAGTACTTCATTTTGAAAGTGATACTGCAATTCAATTTGAAGACAGATTTATACTACCTACTTTTGCTCCTGATTATTTAAAAATAGATTTTGATACAATAACAACTAATGAATACTTATTAAAGGTTGCGCCTTCTATTGAAAAAGTAGAGCAAATAATTGCAGCAGAGCAACCAAAAGAAGATATCAAAAGATTGTTAAAATTGTCAGAATATGAGCCAAGCCTTACCTTAACGAGAAAAACATGGATAAATAAAACTGTAGTTACCTATAGCCGCTTGTATCACCCTGCCTTTAACTTTCAATTCTCAAGTAGTTATCAGCCTTAATAAACCAAATAAAAAAGCCTAACTACGTTTTATATCAAAAACATAACTAGGCATTGTTCATTTAGCTGCTTTTCCAAAAGGAAAGTTTAGGTTAATTGAGTTTTGGTAAGTGCTTTAATTTTAGCTTTAGAAAACCAAGTATAAAGTACAGGTAATACAAATAAAGTGAGTAACGTAGCGGTAACCAAACCGCCTACAATTACACTAGCCAATGGCCTTTGTATTTCTGCCCCAACACCATTGGACATTAACATGGGCATTAACCCTAATGCTGAAGTGATGGCTGTCATTAATACCGGCCGTAAACGTGAAACTGCTCCGTCAAAAATAGCTTTAGAGGTATCCAGCCCCTCTTTGATTCGTTGATTAATACTTTCAACCATGACAACGCCATTAAGAACTGCCACGCCGAATAAAGTAATAAAGCCTACTGAGCTAGGCACCGATAAATATTGACCTGATATATAAAGTGAGAATACTCCGCCAATAACGGCTAGCGGTACATTAACTAAAATCAACATGGCTTGACTTAATGAGCCAAAAGCAAAATAGAGTAACAAAGCAATAAGCGCTAAGGATAAAGGCACTACCACAGCTAAACGTTGTTGGGCACGTTGCTGGTTTTCAAATTGACCACCAATCACAACAGAATACCCTGCTGGTAACTCAATTTTTTCAGCAATTACTTGATTAATATCATTAACAACACTGCCCATATCTCTACCCTGAACATTTGCCTGAATAACCACGCGTCGTTGCACGTCATCTCGTCGCACTTGTGGCGGACCTGACTCAAAGCTTACTGTGGCTATATCACCTAAACGTACCCAAGCGCCGGTTGGTGATTGTATTCTAAGGTCTGCAATAGCTTCTTGGTTATTACGATATTTATCTTCTATACGAACATAAATATCGTAACGTTCATTACCATTAATCACTTGTCCAGCGGTAACACCGCCGATGCCATCTTTAACAATTTCCATAACATCACCAACAGACAAGCCATAACGAGACAATTGCTGCCTTTTAGGTTTGATAACTAATTGCGCTTCGCCGGCTATTTGCTCTAAAGCAACATCTCGCGCGCCATTAATTTGCTTAATAGCAATTTCAATTTCTTGACCCTTTTTCGCAAGTACATCTAACTTAGGACCGAATAACTTAATAGCAAGCTGTGCTTTTACGCCTGAAAGCAACTCATCAACACGTGTCGCGATAGGCTGTGAAAAGTTAAGCAGCAAACCGGGAAACTGCTCAAGTTCTTCTTCCATTAAACCTTGTAATTCATAACGATTACTGGCACTAGTCCACTGTGAAACAGGTTTTAAGCCAATATAAATTTCGATATTATTAACTGGCTCAGGATCGCCACCAATTTCCGCACGACCAATACGACTTAAGGTATATTCTACTTCAGGAAATTCCATCAATATTTTTTCGAGTTTAGGCGAAACAGAAAGTGCTGTCTCTAAACTTGATGATGGCGCTAACGTTGCTCTTAAGTTAATGGTGCCCTCTTCTAATTCAGGAACAAACTCTGTGCCTATTTGTGGAGTTAAACTAGCAGCACTAATCACTAAAGCGATAGATGTGGCAATCACTAACTTAGTACGTTTCATCGCAGCTTTTAAACCTTTGCGATACCATTTATCTAACGGCTTTAACACAAAGCTTTCTCTTTCTTTTACGCCCTTGTTAAACATAAAGGTTGCTAATGCTGGCACCACAAAAAGTGCCACAACAATCGCTGAGATAACCGCCAAAATAATACTAATAGCCATAGGTTGGAAAAGCTTTGCTTCAACCCCTTCAAAACTAAATAAAGGAGTAAAAACCACAAGAATAATTGATGCAGCAAAAAATACTGGCCGAGCAACTTCTTTGCCTGCTGCTTTTAAGCGTAGCAGAATGCCCGCTTCATCATT
>CAXIBS010000107.1:0-7860 GCA_964022585.1 uncultured Colwellia sp. | reverse complement strand
AAAACTTAACTGTTCTCCCTGATAAAGCTCAGGAATATCTACTTGTGCACAAACAATTAATTTAACCCTTCTGTCGTAAAACTCATCAACTAAAGCGATGAAACGACGAGCTTCATCATCTAACTGTCTTAAATCACCCATCAAAACACCACTTCGTTGATAGCTATCTTCTACACCTGAAAAAACTGCTGGTATTAAACTTCCACCAAACTGTGGCACATTACTAATCAGTACCGTATCAAATTGATTTGCTAATTGCATATAATCACGCTGACTGCGTGGACCTGAACAAAGCGCAAAAAAATCAAACCATATATGGTTATTTGATATAGCAATATAACTAATTTGACGGTGGTTTATGGTTACTTCTTTTGATTTTCCAACTTTCGAATCGCTACCGTTGCCAGCAAGTTGGGCAAAACGTTCGGCTAATTGTTGTTCACCATTTCGATTGGTAAAGTAATAATTAGAGTAGTTAGTGTTTCGGTTTGTTAAACGGTGATCAATATCACCATCAATCGAAACTACCTGACAATATTCATTTATTAATTTGATGGTTGGCAAGAAACGATCCCGTTGTAAGCCATTACGATATAACTGCTCAGGTTGACAGTTGGAGGTGGCAACAAGTGTTACCCCAGAAGTAAAAAGCGCTTCAAATAATCCAGAAAGCAACATAGCATCACCAATATCACTCACAAAAAACTCATCAAAACAAAGTAAATTTATATTTCCAGCCCAGCGTTTAGCAATATGCGTAAGTGGGTTATCAATTAATACTTTTTCATATGACAGATCTTTTAATTCCTGATGAATACTTTCCATAAAATGGTGAAAGTGAATTCTCTTTTTACGTTGTAATGGAATATTTTCATAAAATAAATCCATTAACATCGTTTTACCTCGCCCTACTCGACCATAAAAATAAAGGCCCTGCACAGAAGGTATTTTTTGAAGATCAGTTTTTTTTGAAAAAAAATCAAAAGCGATTTTTTTATCTGCTGATTTTTTCTGTTCTGCTAAGAGAAGTTGTTCAGAGAGTAGCACTAATGCTTGGATAGCATGATGCTGTGCTTTGTCTTCACAAAGCACATTTTGCCTAAGTAGCTGGTGGTATTTTTCGAGCACAATATAACGTTATAAAATTTATACAGTTAAATGACGTACTTTAAAACTACGCCCTTTCATTTTGCCATTAGTTAATTTACGTAATGCTAGTTTTAATATTTTTTTATCAACAGCAACATAGGCTTTAATATCAAGAACATTAATTTTCCCAATATCTTTACCACTAATCTCTTCACCCGTTTTTTTCGAATTTGAACTTTTGGCGGTAAGTGCTCCTAAAATATCGCCGGGACGAACTTTTTGTTTTTTACCACCATCAATTTGAATCGTTGACATTTTTGCTTGATGCCTCGCATTTTTTAACACATCAGCAGAAGGTAATAATTCAGGCTTTATCGTCTGCTCAAGCGCATCTTCTATTAAACCTACTTTGTATGCTTCTTTATCGCTATATAAAGAAATAGCTTTACCTTGTGCACCTGCGCGACCTGTGCGACCAATACGGTGAATATGTACTTCACTATCATGAGCAATATGGTAGTTAACAACTAAATCTAGTGCATCTATATCTAACCCACGGGCTGCCACATCTGTAGCAACAAGAATGGCGACACTTTTATTCGCAAAGCGTAATAATGTTTGATCTCTATCTCTTTGTTCTAAATCACCGTGCAAAGCTAAAACACTAAAGCCATCATCATGTAATGCATTACAAACAGCCTGAGTTTCTTTTTTGGTATTACAAAAAACAGCTGTCGATTCAACAGGGTTATCTAGTAATAGTAGGCGCAATGCGGCAAATCTATGAGCATCATCTTCAACATGATAAAAGTGTTGGTTTATATTTGATTGGTCTTCAGTGGCACTTACTTTTACCATAACAGGATCTGTCATAATACTTTCACTAATGGCTTGAATCTGCTTTGGAAAAGTAGCACTAAATAATAAAGTTTGACGATCTAAAGGGGTTCTCTCAATAATATTATCAAGAGCAGCTTCAAAGCCCATTTCTAACATGCGATCAGCATCATCGAGTATTAACAGGTTTAAGTCATCAAGTTTCAGTGTACCTTTGATTACATGCTCTTCAATACGCCCTGGTGTGCCAACAATAATATGAGCACCATGTTCTAGTGAACCAATTTGAGGGCCAAAAGGTGTCCCTCCACATAAAGTTAAGACTTTGACATTATGCACAGCACGAGCAAGTTTTCTTATCTCTTTAGCCACTTGATCAGCAAGCTCACGTGTTGGACATAACACCATTGACTGAATACGAAAGCGTTTTACTTTTAATTTCTCTAATAACGCCAAACCAAAAGCAGCAGTTTTGCCAGAGCCTGTTTTGCCTTGAGCAATAACATCTTTGCCTACTAACATTTCGGGTAAACTCATGGCTTGAATCGGGGTCATTTCCTCGTAGCCAAGCGTCGATAAATTTTTCAATAAATCTTGTTGTAAATTTAATGAAGAAAAAGCTAAAGTCGCTTTGTCGTTAGTGTTTGATGCGCTCAAGGGGATGCCTCTATTTTTCAAAATTAAGATATAAGACTTTCATGGGAAAGTGAATGAGCGCATAATAACAGCAAATACCTCCTACCCCTAGTTATTAAGCCCAATGACCGTAGAATTTAACGCACTTTTAACCAAAGAGTGGCAATCATTACATATTAGCCATGAGCACTATGAACATTATTCCTTAATGATAAAACTATTCTCTGTCGCTTTGACCCTTTTTTCATTAGCTTTCTATCAGGTTGGTTTGATTATAATTTTACTGTTAGCTGTTTTATGGCTACAAGAAGGTATTTGGAAAACTTATCAAGCTAGAACCTGTAATAGAATTGAGTTAATTGAACAAGCACTAAATAAAAACAGCTTAGTCGCATTCCAGTTTTATAGTCAGTTCTCTGAACAGCGTCCAAGTGCTCTCGGGTTAATGAAAGAGTATATTACAAACTCATTAAAGCCGACGGTCATATATCCCTACGCCCCCTTAATTTGTATTATAATAATTGCCTCAAAACTTAATTAATGCATCACCTAAAATAGTTAACTTTTCATCAGAGGAATTTAATATGAATCGTAAAAAAAAGATCAATAATACCCTTAAAAAGAAGCTTAAAAAAGCGAATGCCAAGCTTCATACAAGTAACAAACCTAAATATATCTCTAAAGCCGAGCGAGCCAAACTAGAAGAACAAAAAGCAACAGAAACAACTGAAGACAATTAAAATGAGCTATTAATATTCTGTTTATTGGCAGGATAACTACTAGTGTGCAATTTTCATTTTCCTGTTTGATATCCCATAATCATATAAAACACATGATGAACTGATAACGTTAATTAAATATTTAAGCACTAACAGTCACAATTAAGCTATTGCTAATAGCATCACTTCTTTAAAACAAAAAAGCTGTGAACAAAATCCACAGCTTTAAAAAATTCAACAAGTTTTTATATTTACCCAAGATTCATTTCTTGCACTTTTTCATGTGCTATTTCTGGAGCAGTACTAACAGGCTTGCTATGTAGGTTTGCTTTTAATTGACCTTTTCTATGCTTTAATGCTGCATCAAGTTTTTTAGCTGCGCTGGCTATGGCAGGGAACATAATGCTATCAGTTCCTTTTACAGATATTCGACCACCTTCATAGTTCGTGGTTAATTCAACTTGATGTTCATTATGTTCTTTTGAAATAATAACATCTAAAGAGATTAACGTAGGGAAATGGCTAGCTATTTTAGAAAATTTTTCTTCAATATGTTCTCTAATTGAATCTGAAATTTCTACATGGTGACCAGAAAGATTTATTTTCATAGGTATTCCTTTTAAGAATTACTTTAAGCAATTACGATAAGCTAAAAATTAGAGCATTTAAATTTAATTGTATTAGCCCTAATAAATAGTTGAGGGTAGAAAAGTAAAAAACAAGTTTTTTAAAAGATTTTTTTACCTCGAAGGTAAAAGTAGCTTAAAACTAAGGAAAAGGCTATTGATAGAAATCAATTAAAGTAAAAAATATAGGTGTGATTAAAAAATAAAGTGCATGATGACTAAGGCAAAAACTCCAGCAAGTACATCATCAAACATAATACCTAAGCCTCCAGTCATTTTTTTATCTATAAAAGAGATAGGCCAAGGCTTAAAAATATCAAAAATTCTAAAAAGTACAAAACCCACTACAATAGACTGCCAGCTGATAGGTATCATAAACATTGTAATAAAAAAGCCTACAAACTCGTCCCACACAATAGCAGGATGATCATGAACACCAACATCATCAGCAGCTTTACCACATATGTAAATACCTGCTATTCCCATTACGATAACAGCTAAAGCATAATGTAATGGTGTTGGCATCAATAGTGTTAAGAGTAAAAAAACAGGTATCGCAGCCAAGGTGCCGAATGTACCAGGTGCTTTTGGTGCTAATCCACTGCCAAAACCTAATGCTAAAAACTGCACTGGTTGTGTTAAATCAAAAGCAACTTTATTTTCGGTTGTTTTCATAAGTTATGATTCACAGTGTGTAACTATTAATTTGAAGAAAAATGTTCGAAACTAACGCTATTAATAGGAACAGGTTTATTATTCAACGTTGTTGAGATAACTTTCGATGGGTTAATTTGCCCGATGCAGGTAACAGGTGTGCCGGCATGAGACATAGCCGTTTCCATACCGACTTTATTATCTTCAGAAACAGTGAATAACAACTCATAATCATCACCGCCACTCAAAGCAAGGTTTACCGCATCTTGAGGGGGTAAAGTTGTTTTCATAATCTCCGATAAAGGCACGGCATCAAGCACTATATTAGCGCCTACATTGGATGCATTACAAATGTGCCCCAAATCAGCAAGTAATCCATCAGAGAGGTCAATAGCAGCAGTAGCATATTCACGTAAAGTTTGGCCAGCTAACACACGTGGCTTAGGATAGTCTAACTTTGCTTGAATGTTATCAATATGATCGACTTTAACATCAACTTGCTTTTTATAATGCTGCAAAGCTAATGCGGCATCACCTAAGTCGCCTGTGACATAAAGCCAATCTCCCGTTTTTGCCCCTGAGCGTGACAAATACTTGCCTTCTGGCGTTAAACCTTGGGCTGTTATCGTAATACTTAACGGTCCTTGAGTGGTGTCACCACCAATAAGTTGAACATTATAGTATTCACATAAATCAAACACTCCGGCACTAAATTCAGATAGCCATTCTTCATCTACTTCAGGCAAAGTTATAGCAAGCGATAACCAGCTAGGTTTTGCTCCCATCGCTGCTATATCTGACAAGTTAACAGCAACAGCTTTATGCCCTATAGCTCTAGGAGGCGTCTCAAGTGGGAAATGAACACCAGCAACCAGTGTATCAGTAGTCACCACTATATCTTGATTTTCAGTACTAGCAACAACAGCGCAGTCATCACCGATACTAAGTAAGACGTCTTTTCGTTTGACACATTGCTTAGTAAAGAAGTGCTTTATCAGCTCAAATTCTTTCATATACTACTATTATGCTAATCTTATTCTTCTGGACGAATCAATTTTACCGCTTTATCCAATACACCATTAACAAACTTATGGCTATCATCAGCAGCAAACGATTTAGCTAACTCAATCGCTTCATTAATTACTACACGGTAAGGAACATCCTGACAATCGCTCAGTTCAAAAACAGCAACACGTAAAATTGCTTTTTCAACATGATCAATATCATCCAAAGGACGATCAACGTGAGGAGAAATTGCAAGATCTAACTCTTCTACATTGCTTGTAACACCACGAAGTAATTGCTGAAAATATTCTATATCGAATCGACGCTTGCTATTATCTGCAATAAAGTTAACTTCGATATTATTAACTGAATTTTGACTCATTTCCCATGAAAATACCGCTTGGAATGCGAGTTCACGTGCTTTTCTTCTAGGTGAAGGTTTCACAATAAATATCCTACAGTTGAGCTAAAACGTTAACCATTTCTAAAGCACCAAGAGCTGCTTCAGCACCTTTGTTACCTGCTTTAGTTCCAGCACGTTCAATTGCTTGCTCTATTGAATCAGTAGTAATTACACCAAAAGAAACTGGAATTTCTGATTCTAAACAAACTTGTGCTAAGCCTTTATTACATTCACCCGCAACAAAATCAAAGTGAGGTGTTCCGCCTCTGATTACAGCACCTATAGCAATAATTGCATCATAATCACCCTTAGCTGCAACTTTCTTTGCTACTAAAGGAAGTTCATAAGCGCCTGGAACACGAACGACTGTAATATCATCATCAGCAACACTACCATGACGTTTCAAAGCATCAACAGCGCCGTCTAATAAACTATCAACAATAAAGTGATTAAAACGTGATACAACAATAGCAAATTTTTTGCCTTTCGCTTCAAATGAGCCTTCAATGATATTCATCTAAATATTTCCAAAATAGTGATGTCAAAATCTAAATTTGACATGAGTAAAAATTTGACGCAATTCTAGCAAATTGTGCTTAAAATCGGTACATGTTTATCAACATTGATTAAATATATTCACCCTAAATTAATCAATGTCATCGAATTCTTCTAATAATGCATCTATTTCAGCCTCTTCATCTTCATTAATGATGATTGGAGGATTACCATCATGTAAACGGTGATTCATATTCTGAAAGTAAGCATTTTTAATAAACTCATAGGAATCTGAAGACTCATTGACTAACTGTTCTTGATCTCGAATACTTGCTCGAGCTTCTAAGCCTAGTACACCTAGACGTACCATGTTTGGCCAAAAATCAATGATAGCTAAGGGCCAATATAAGCCATCTACATAATCCCCTACTTCTTCTCTAACTGAACTAGGGCCTAATGCTGGTATGACTAAGTATGGACCGTCACCTACACCATAGGTGCCTAGCACTTCACCAAACTCTTCTTGCTCTCCAGACCAGCCAAAGTCACTCGCTGGATCATAAAATCCTAATAAACCAACCGTTGAGTTCAACAAAAACCTGCCTGTTCCTTGAGCTGCATCGGAAAACTTCAACTGTAAAAGGTTGTTAATAGCACTGGATGGCTCATTTAAATTCAGCGCTACATTGTGCAAACCTGTGCGTAAGAATGTTGGTGTATAAGTGGTATAAAACTCAGAAGCTGGTTTTGCGACATATTTATCAACATAATCCCAAGTAAAAGTCCAAAATGGTCTGTTAATTTCTTCAAATGGATCTCTAGGATCACTTAAGTCTTTATCAGCAGGTGTTGAAGCACAAGCAGATAAAAAAATTACAAACAATAATACAAATAGACGAGAACATCGAAATAAAGATATATTCACAGAAGTTAATTCCTTCCTAGGAGTAGGTTTAAAATAATGCAGATGAGTATTTTAGTTTATCATAAGTTAAAATAAATTTAAAAAGTCATCAATAGAGAAGTTAAGAAGAGGTTTTCTTTTGGTAAATAGCAATTAACATTTCCACTTCTGCATAAGGCAGCTCACATTCGGTAACAATTTCATCGCTATCAGCCCCTTTTTCAGCTAACTTAATCGCACGGGAATAAAATTTATCATTATCTTGGGTTGATTGTAATTGAGCAATAATTGCATCTTGATTATTTACTTGAGTTTGTAGTGTATTAATACGATGTTCAAGTTGCTTAGATACTTGCGTATTTTCTATCGCTATTTTTTCATTAGATTTTTGTAGATTAGAGAGTTCGTTATTTAGTTCTTCATTAACAAGTTGAAGATTATTAACAATTAACTCTTGTGCTTGATACTGAGAGGTAAGCATAGTCATTTGCG
>CAXIBS010000106.1:0-7864 GCA_964022585.1 uncultured Colwellia sp. | reverse complement strand
CCCAATTTGATATAGAAATGATGACTGAACTTGGTTATTGCTCAGGTATTGAAAATTATTCACGCTATTTATCTGGTCGCCGTTCCGGTGAAGCTCCACCGACTTTATTTGATTATTTGCCTGATGATGGCTTGCTTATTATTGATGAGTCTCATGTTACTGTGCCACAAATAGGCGCTATGTATAAAGGGGACAGATCACGTAAAGAAAACTTAGTTGAATATGGTTTTAGGCTACCATCTGCACTTGATAATCGACCAATGAAATTTGAAGAGTTTGAAGCACTATCACCGCAAACTATTTATGTATCAGCAACACCAAGTAATTATGAAATTGAAAAATCAGCAGGAGATGTTGCAGAGCAAGTTGTTCGTCCAACTGGTTTATTAGATCCCCAAATAGAAGTACGGCCGGTAGCATCACAAGTAGATGATTTACTTTCTGAGATTAATAAGCGTTTACCACTAAATGAGCGTGTATTAGCGACTACCTTAACTAAACGAATGGCAGAAGATTTAACTGATTACTTGGACGAACATGGTGTTAAAACCCGCTATTTGCATTCTGATGTAGATACGGTTGAAAGAGTTGAAATTATTCGAGATTTTCGTCTAGGAAAATTTGATGTGCTAATAGGAATTAACTTATTGCGAGAAGGATTAGATATGCCTGAAGTGTCGTTAGTTGCCATTCTTGATGCAGACAAAGAAGGCTTCTTACGCTCTGAACGATCACTTATTCAAACAATTGGTAGAGCAGCACGAAATATTAATGGTAAAGCTATTTTATACGCAGACAGAGTGACTAAATCAATGGCTAAAGCGATTGATGAAACTGAACGTCGACGCGCGAAACAACATCAAAATAATCTAGATAATAATATTACGCCTAAAGGTGTTGTAAGAAAGATTACTGATGTGATGGATGTTGGAGACTTTAGCGAGTCGAAGGAGTTGGACAAAGTTGCTGAACGACATGCTAATTATCAAGCGCTTACAACAAAAGAAATTGATAATAAAATTGAGCAGCTTGAAAAAGAGATGTTCTCACATGCACAAAACTTAGAGTTTGAACAAGCTGCTTCAATTAGAGATGATATTGCTAAACTTAGAGCTCAACAACTTTCTACTTAACCTCTTTGTTAAAGTGAATTTACCTAAGATCCATAATAGAGTAGTTGCCTAAAATATCGGCAACTGCATCACTATTACAATGATTAAGATGACTGATTTCATCAATTATCTTATCTTGAATATCGACAGGAAAAAGCAATAACTGCTCAAGGTACATATGCGCTTGAGTTTCATTGTTTGAATCTATCATTTCTTTCAAACATCGTGCTTGGCACGCCCACGTGGTATCCATAACCGATCCTCAATAATTGATTGGACACCTGTTAAGTTTAGACTATCAATTGATAATGGTTATAAAAAAAACAACTTAAAACTGAAAGTAGCAGAGTGAAATATTCTATAGGGATAAAAGTAATTGATATTAAATACTATTCTAGGCTGAGGCTTGAACTTGGTGAATTGTGATATATAAAGATAGACGTAGTTCACATGCTAAACTTGAACATTAACTACAGTATAGTGATAAATTTTTGTAGAAATAAAGGCTCTTTTTTGGTTTTTTATTTTCCGCAGTGTGGACACTTGTTACTATGTTGCCCTTGTTTTAACAAGCTAATACTACGTTGTAACTCTTCTGGTTCTATTTCTAGCTTGTCAGCCAAAACCTCTAACGCTTGATATTCTTCTTTATCAATATAGCCATCTGTTAATGCATTGCTGATTTGAGAATCCAGTTTTGTTTTGCGTTCACGTAACTCTTCCCCAAAACGTGCCGCAAGCATTGCGGCTGGTAGGGCAACAAGCCCAACACCTACCAACATGATAAAGGTTGAAATAGCTTTTCCAACACCAGTAATAGGAACTACATCACCGTATCCAACGGTAGTCATGGTGACAACAGCCCACCAAAATGATTGAATAATACTGCCAAAAACTTCTGGCTGTACTTTTCCTTCAACTGAATGCATTAAACTGGCTGCAATTATGATTAAAAAAACCATTACCATCATTGCGGCGCTAATACTTTTTAGCTCTTTAGAAATGACATTAATAAAAATGTTAAAGCCTTTAAAATAGTGAGTAAGCTTTAATAACCTTAATACTCTTAATAAACGTAGAGTTCGTAAGTCAATGGTAAAGAATAGGGCGATAAGGAAAGGTAAAATGGCAATTAAATCAATTAATGCCATTGGGGTAAATATATAACTAGTGCGAGCTTTGAATGCTGATGTAGAGCGATATTTTGGACTTTCTATACAGCACCAAACTCTTAATAAGTATTCAATACAAAAAATTGATAAAGAAATGAATTCAAATACGGCAAACTCTTGATGAAATGTTTCATGATAAGCTGGCTCAGATTCAAAAATAGCCGCAATAACATTAGTTACGATCAAAATGATTAAAAACAAATTAATTGCTTTAGCGGTGAAATTTTTTCTCGTTTCACTTTCAAGTAATTGATAGGTTTTAAACCTTAAAGATACATCTGAGGTGAGTTTGTTAGGTGAAATATCAGCCATAAAATTATTTGATTTTTGTTAGGATGAAATAGCTTAATTAAAGAGTATGTCACTCGTATGCAATTGGATCTACCATTTTATTATCACTGAAAGCCTCTAATCTCTCTTGGCAAGAACCACACTTACCACAAGCTTTTGTTCTTCCATTATAGCAAGTCCATGTATTGCTATAGTCTAAGCCCATACTTAGCCCATCGGCTAAAATTGCAGATTTATTGACTTCTAAATAAGGGCTAAATATTTCAACACTTTCATAGTTGGCAATTTGGCAAACATCATTCATTTTTTGCACAAACTCAGGTCTACAATCGGGATAAATGGCATGATCACCGCTATGAGCTCCATAATAAACCTGTGCTGCGCCCACTGAAACGGCATAGCCTACAGCTAGTGATAATAAAATCATATTCCGGTTAGGCACTACGGTTGATTTCATATTCTTACTTTCATAATGACCTTCTGGAATATCTATATCATCTGTTAGTGAAGAACCAGCTAATAATTGATTGATAGATGAAATATCAATCACTTTATGTTCTATTTTTAATGAGTTACATACTTTACTTGCACATTCCAACTCTTTTACATGTCGCTGTCCATAATCAAATGAAAGAGCATAAACTTCTTTATTGTCTGCTAAAGCACGATTAAGTACGGTAAATGAATCCATGCCACCGGAATAGATCACAACAACTTTTTCAGCCATTCCTTTTTTTGTCATAGCTTTTTCTGTCATAGTAAGGTCTCTTAAAAATAAATAAGGTATAATCAATGGCATTATTTTACTTGATTAATATCATAGGCAAAAGCATAAATTATAATGATTGAATACAAAATCAATGAACTATTTGAAACAATACAAGGTGAAGGTTCTTTTACCGGACAACCATCAATATTTATACGTTTGCAAGGCTGTCCTGTCGCTTGTTCATGGTGTGATACTAAGCATACATGGGAAGTAGAGCCAACAGATGAAGTAAACCAAAATATCATGTTAACTAAAGCCCAAGAAACGTCTCAGTGGGCGGCAATGTCAGTTGAGAGCATTTTAGCATTAGTTAAAAATAAAGGTTTTCAAGCGAAACATATAGTCATTACGGGCGGCGAGCCATGTATGGTTGACTTAACGCCTTTATGTGATGCGTTTGAATTGCAAGGTTATAGTATTCAAGTAGAAACATCAGGTACTTTTGACATTAATGTTTCAGATAAGTGCTGGGTGACCGTTTCGCCAAAAATTAATATGCGTGGTGGTTACCCTATTTTAAATAGTGCGATGCAACGAGCTAATGAAATTAAGCATCCTATCGCCACTGAACAGCATGTGGGTGACTTAAAAGAGCTATTGAAAGAACATGGTATTAAAAACACGCCAATATATCTTCAGCCTATTAGTCAAAAATCAAGAGCAACGGAGTTAGCTATTGAAACCTGTATCGCTAATAATTGGCGATTATCAGTGCAAGTTCATAAATATCTAGGCATAGAATAAGTTTAATAAATTAACTCTTAGAAGCCTTATTAATTTGCGCTTAGCAATATAAAATTAATAAGGCTGAATTTATTGATTAATGTAAACTTTAGGAACACGTGCAGATACACAAGTTAGTAATTCATAATTGATTGTATTCATATGTTTTGCTACTAACTCAACACAAAGATTTTCACCCCATAACTCAACAACGTCACCTAGCTTTACATCTGTTAAATTGGTTATATCAACTGTAATCATATCCATTGATACTCTTCCAGCTAACGGTGCTAGTTGATTATTAATTAATACTGGCGTGCCAGCTTGCGCACTTCTTGGGTAGCCATCAGCATAACCTATGGCAACCGTCGCAATTACCGAATCTTTTTTAGCTCTCCAAGTTTCTCCGTAGCCAACAGACTCACCTATTGCTAACTTTCTTATCGCAATAATGCTTGATTGTAATGTCATCACTGGCGTTAACTTAATGGGCATATTATGAGCGGGTGTAGGATTTGTGCCATATAAAGCAAGACCAAGTCGATTAAAATCAGCGTGGCTTTGAGGCCAATTAATTATTCCTGCAGAGTTGGCTAAGCTTAACTGACATGCATACTTTTCGGTTAATGCCTTTAGACAGGTAATCTGATTTTGTGTCTTTAAGTTATCCGCCTCATCAGCGCTAGAAAAGTGCGAACAAATGACTAAATTTTCTTTTTGTGTATTGGTTAGACTTACTAACATTTCTTGAGCTAATTCTGGTGAAAAACCCAACCTATTCATTCCTGTATCAACTTTTAGCCATAACTTTTCACTGTAGCCAGGATAATTTTTCAACCAAGAAACTTGCTCGGCATTATGCAACATAAGCCAAAAGTTATTCTGTGCTGCTAATGAAAAATCTCTTTCATCTAAAGGTCCTTCAAGAATTAAAATGGGTAAGGTAATACCAGCAGTGCGTAAGGTAATGGCTTCGTCAATAAATGCTACTGCAAATGCAGGAACTTGAGAATGAAGACTTTTTGCTATTTCAATTGCACCATGGCCATAGGCGTTGGCCTTAATAACAGCAATTGTTTGGCTGTGATAGGCTAAACTAGCAATTTTATTGTAGTTATCTTTTAAGGCAGATAAATTGATAATTGCTTGGGTTTTTCTTGAACGATATAGCATAATATTTTACTAGTAAAAGCACTTTTTTAAATTATATCATGCTTCTATTACGAGTATAGTTTAAAGTTATATATGGTGTTTTTTCTCTTTTAAGCTCAATTTATAATTCCTAAATATTTGTTGGAAGAATGAATTTTGATTCAGGTGCAAATAAAGGTAAATTATGAATAAAGAACAAAATCAAAAACAATCTACATTAATTGAAGAACTTAAAACAATTACCACGGAAGGACAAAATGTAAATACCCTAGATATTGACTTACTTGATGCTAAAGGGGTTCTTGAGAAAATTAATGAAGAAGATCAAAAAATTGCTAATGTTGTTAAAAGTATTATTCCTGAAATTGCTAAAGCAGTAGAGAAAACAGTTGATGCTTTTGCACAAGGTGGCCGTTTAATTTATATCGGAGCTGGTACAAGTGGGCGTCTCGGTATTTTAGATGCAGTTGAATGCCCACCAACTTTTAGTGTCAGTGAACATCAGGTGTTGGGTATACTCGCTGGTGGCGATAAGGCCATTAAAAAAGCTGTTGAAGGAGCTGAAGATAACGAATTACTTGCTATTGAAGACTTAAAGCGAGCTAAATTATCATCGCAAGATGTATTGGTCGGAATAGCTGCAAGTGGCAGAACCCCTTACGTTCTTTCAGCGATGAGATACGGTAAAACTCTTGGTGCAACAGTGATTGGTTTGAGCTGCAGCTATAATGAAAAATTTGCGCAAGCTAATGATATTAACCTTTGTGCTGTCGTGGGTGCAGAAGTTTTAACGGGTTCTACAAGAATGAAATCTGGCACAGCGCAAAAATTAATTCTTAATATGCTTAGTACTGCGAGCATGATTAGAAGTGGCAAAACATACCGTAATTTAATGGTTGACGTAAATGCTACTAACGAAAAACTGTATGCTCGTGCTGTAAGAATTGTAATGCAAGCAACAGAGTGTGACTATCAATGTGCTAAAGAAGCGTTAGTTATTGCAAATAATAATACTAAATTAGCAACTTTTATGGTGTTAACAGGTTTAGATGTGAATAGCGCAAAGGCCTCCTTATTACAGAATAAAGGGTTCTTACGCAAAGCTATTAAACAGTCGGTGGACACACTGTAAAAATAATCAAGGCGAGGTTATGAAGGTATCTGTATGGTAAAACCTTGGATATTAATTGCGATTCTTATCACCTTATCTCAGTTTCTTTTTGCTTGTGCTGCTAACTCTGATAGTACTAATCAACGCGCAGCATCAAATAATACAAGTATTATTACAGGAGCAGAACAAGTAAGCACGTTATTACCTGCGCTTAAAGGGAAAAGGGTTGGTTTGGTGGTTAATCAAACATCAAAAATAGCTAATCAACACTTAGTTGATGTACTCATTTCTCATCATGTTAATGTACAAGCAATTTTTGCCCCTGAGCATGGTTTTCGAGGCAACCGTGATGCGGGCGAAAAGTTTAGCTCTAGTGTTGATAAAAAAACAGGCATTTCATTAATTTCAATTTACGGTAAAAATAAAACTCCCTCAGAAGAGGTTATGGAAAACCTTGATATTATTATTTTTGATATTCAAGATGTAGGGGTTCGTTTTTATACTTATATTAGCTCTATGCATTATATGATGAAAGCCTCTGCTGATGCAGGCGTTAGCTTTATTGTATTGGATAGACCCAACCCCAATGGTGGCTTTGTTGATGGACCAATGCTGGAGCCAAAATTTTCCTCATTTGTTGGTATACATCAAATTCCTTTATTACACGGTATGACTGTTGGCGAATTAGCACTAATGTTTAAAGGGGAAGGTTGGCTTAACGAAGATAACGATCTAAAGTTAACGGTAGTGACTATGAAAAACTATCAACGAATAATGGACTATTCACTTCCCATAAAACCGAGTCCAAATTTACCCAATGATATTGCTATCAACCTTTATCCATCTCTTGGCTTTTTCGAAGCAACGCCTATTAGTATTGGACGAGGTACTGATTTTCCCTTTAAGGTGATCGGTCATGATAAGGTTTCGGTGGGAAATTTTAACTTTATGCCGGTATCAACTTCTGGGGCAGCGCTAACGCCTAAACTAATGAATAAAAGTTTACATGGAGAGGATTTACGCCAAAGTGAGCTAAGGGGGATAAATTTATCTTTTATTATTAAGTGGTATAAAGCCTTTAAAGTCGCGCAGACTGAGTTTTTTATTCATGCTAATTTTATGGATAAATTGAGTGGAACCGATAAATTAAGAAAAGCTATTGAAGCGGGTCAAAGCGAACAAGAAATTAAGCAAAGCTGGCAAGCTGATTTACTAAAGTTTAGACGTTTGAGAAAACCATACTTGTTGTATAACGACTTGTAACTACAAGATAAAACTATATGGACTAAACTGTGATACATAATTTAAAAAAATATATAACTAGTATTATTTTATTTCCTCTAGGTTTTAGTTTAACTAGTTGTACGTCCAATAATTTGCCTATTGATGGGGCGTATTCCAAAAACACTGATCATCGTATTAAGCTTTTAGTTCTACATAATACACAAACTAATTATCAAAACTCACTACAAAAATTAGTAAATAATGGCAATATAAGCTCCCATTATTTACTACCTCAAACTTATGATAAAAC
>CAXIBS010000105.1:0-7933 GCA_964022585.1 uncultured Colwellia sp. | reverse complement strand
AATACCGTACTTTTCCATTTGTGCAAACATTTCTGGTTGGGGTGTATAAAATAAATCGGCAGTAAATATATTACCTACATGTACTTTCTGTTTGAGGCGCTCAGCGGTATTAACTACACGATGTAACAAGGAAAAGTCTGCAGTTGCAGCAAAGTCCCACTGATTAAGTCGTTGTCGATTAACATTGGAATCGGTACTTGCGCCCATGCCAATAATAATATCGCGGATTTTTACATCGTCTCTGACAGCACCGCAAGAGCCAATACGAATAATATTTTCTACACCAAAGTCTTTGTATAATTCTGTAGCATAAATTGAGATAGAAGGAATGCCCATTCCTGATCCCATAACAGAAACTTTCTGTCCTTTATAAGTACCAGTATATCCAAGCATATTACGTACTTTAGTAACACATTTTGCATCGTCTAGAAAATTTTCAGCTATAAACTTTGCTCGAAGTGGGTCGCCTGGCATTAAAACTGTTTCAGCGAAATCACCTACATTGGCAGATATGTGTGGAGTGCTCATGAAATGTCCCTTGTCTATTAATTTGATAAAAGTTTGAAAATAAATCAGTAAGTTTTTAGCCAGACCTAAGTAATATTTAATCAGGTACTGCTAGCAAGGGTGTTTTACTTATTTACTATTGGTTTATTAATATTATCAATTTGCTGTCATAAATTAAATGTATTAATTTTTAAAATGATTAGCTAAAAAAACGCTCCATTAACCATTGATAACCGATACCTCCAAGGTAAATTCCAGCTATGCCGGCAATTCCTGAAATAACAGGTGGCGCAGGTAAGGGGAGTTTTAACACTGAAAATAAAATGCCAACAAAGGCACCTGTGGCTAATGATAATAAGACTTCTGCCATAAAATTTCCTTTAAATTTACTGTGTTATTATTTTGTTGAGTGCATTGTGAAAAAATTTAACTTGAATTGAACAAAATTATTTATAGCTAAAAAGGCAAAGTAAAATCAAGATACTTTCATTAATTACCCATAGATAATAATGAATTTTTCTCATTAGCTGATAAAAAACTCACTTCGATAGCATTTTTTTGTAATTGATTTATTTCGTTTTGACTAAACTGTAATGTATTTATAGCCACATCAAATTCATGCTTTAGTTCTATTCCTTGAACAGCAGGATCATCAGTATTTAGACAAGCCTTTATACCAAAATCTAGAAACCCTTTAAGTGGATGTTGGCTTAAATCATTCACTGTGCCTGTTTGATAGTTTGAGGTTAAACACGATTCAATCGCAATATTATGATTAAGCATATACGTCATCAATTTTTCATCATTAATCGTCGCAACGCCATGACCAATGCGAGTTGCTCCCAACTCTGTAATTGCTTGCCATACACTTTGTGAGTTGCCGGCTTCACCTGCATGTACTGTGACATGTAAACCAGAATTTTGAACTTGCTTAAAATGCTCAACAAATAATTCTCCGGGAAAGTTATACTCGTCGCCTGCTAAATCAATCGCAACTAAGTTATCTTTGTGTGCTAATAATGCGTCTAACTCAAGCTGACATTGTTTAACGCCAAATGTGCGACTTAATATGCCAATCAAATTAATTTTAACATTGAATGATTTCATACCTAGTTGCACACCATCAATTACAGCAGCAACAACATCAGCAATTAATAAATTGTGATTCATCGCCATATAATAAGGTGAAAATCGTAATTCGGCATATGTTAAGCCTGCATTAAAAGCATCTTCTACATTTTCATAAGCAACACGTTTTATATCATCAAGGTTTTTTAAAACGGCTACGCCCCAATCTAGTTTTTTTAGAAAGGCAAGTAGGTTGGCTTCACTGTCTTGTATTTGTACATAGGGTATAAATGCTTCAAGGTTATTTGTTGGTAAAGTGATTTCATTTTGATTAGCCAGTTGCCAAATAGTTGCAGGACGAATATTGCCGTCAAGATGCCGATGTAGATCAAGCAAGGGCAATGTACTTTTAATCATTATATTTCCTCAATGTGTTTACCTTTAGCTAATTATACGCTTAACACTGTAAAGTGCAGTAATTGAATATAACTAAGTGACAGACAGCCATTAATTGATAGTTATTTATACGTTAATGAGCCAAGTTGTACTATTGAAGCCACTAAGATTTATATTTGTTCAAGATTTAAAGGAAAATCTTTGTATTTTTTATTCTTATCATTTGAATACACTAGTATTAGTGCGCCAACACTGATAAATTATTATCAGAAATATCTATCTAGACGTCTAAATTAAAGCTACCTCCTGAAGAGGTAAAAGAAGAGAAATATTATGTATCAAACAGACGATGTGCGCATCAATAAAATTAAAGACTTATTACCTCCTATCGCATTACTAGAACGATTTCCAGCATCAGAAAAAGCAACTAAATCTGTTGTTTCTGGTCGAGCAGCAATTCACAATATTTTTAACCATAAAGATGATCGTGTTTTAGTGATTATTGGCCCTTGTTCAATTCATGATCCAAAAGCTGCACTTGAATATGGTGAACGTTTAGTTAAGCTGCGTGAGAAGTACAAAGAAAACTTAGAAATTGTTATGCGAGTTTACTTTGAAAAGCCACGTACAACTGTTGGTTGGAAAGGACTTATAAATGACCCGTATATGGACAACACATTTAAACTAAATGATGGTTTACGTATTGGCCGTGAATTACTACTTCAATTAAATGAATTAGGTTTACCAACAGCGGGTGAATTCTTAGATATGATTACGCCGCAATACATGGCTGACTTTATGTGTTGGGGTGCCATTGGCGCACGTACAACTGAATCACAAGTTCACCGTGAACTAGCTTCAGGTTTATCTTGTCCAGTTGGTTTTAAAAACGGTACTGATGGTGGAAGCAAAATTGCTATTGATGCTATTGGCTCTGCTGCTGCTTCACATCACTTTTTATCTGTAACTAAGTTTGGCCATGCTGCCATTGTTGAGACAACAGGTAATACTGACTGTCATATTATTTTACGTGGTGGTAAAACAACAAACTTTGATAAAGACAGTGTTAAAGCGGTGACTGAACAGTTAGCTGACAATGATCTAAACACTAAGATTATGATTGATTTTAGCCATGCTAATTCAAATAAAAAGTTTGAAAACCAAATGCTAGTTTCTACTGATGTTAGTAACCAAATAAGCGAAGGTAATCAGGACATTTTCGGTGTTATGGTTGAAAGTAATTTAGTTGAAGGCAATCAAAAGCTAGTTAATGGTAAGGCTGAGGTTTATGGCCAAAGTATTACCGATGCATGTATTGGTTGGGATGATACTGAAACATTATTAGCGCAATTATCTGATGCGGTAACAGCAAGAAGAAGTGCTTAAGAAAACTGTATTCAGCGATATTAATGATTTTTAGGTATTAGTAACTGATATTTCAGACACTTTATCTATCAAATATTACTCAATCATGCTAAAAAGCTTACTTAAATAATTGTATTTAGGTAGGCTTTTTTTATGCAAAAAACACTTGTTGCCGTTTTAAATAGAATTGAGTCTAATGTGATAGGTAAGCCGCATGAATGTCGTTTAGCGCTTGCTTGTTTACTTGCTCAAGGTCATTTGTTGATAGAAGATTTACCTGGCATGGGTAAAACAACACTCGCAAAAACACTCGCCAATACCTTAAGTTTGAGCTATCAACGTACTCAATTTACCAGTGACTTGTTGCCATCAGATATCGTGGGTATCTCTATATTTAATAGTGAAAAAAAACAGTTTGAACTTCATCAAGGACCTATTTTTAATCAAGTTATTTTAGGCGATGAAATCAATCGCGCTAGCCCCAAAACACAAAGCGCTTTACTAGAAGCAATGGCTGAAAATCAGGTAAGTATAGATGGGATTACGCACCAGTTGCCAAAACCCTTTTTTGTTATAGCTACCCAAAATCCATTATTTTATGCAGGAACATATCCCTTACCAGAATCTCAGCTTGATCGCTTTATGATGAAAATTTCTTTAGGCTTTCCTAGCATTGAGGCAGAAAAAAACATTTTACTTGCTGATGAGCTAACACTTACAAAAGAAAAAGAATTACCAGAACTTGTTAATACTAATAGCTTGGTTACTATGCAAAATACAGTTCAAGAAGTCTATGTTTCCGATAATGTTATTGAGTATATTATTGCACTGTGTCGTATTAGTCGAGGCCAGTATGTAGCAGAGAAAGAAGAACAAATTGAATGTAAGCCATTATCACCACGTGCCGGTAAAGCGCTACTTTCTGCCGCTAAAGCATGGGCATTTATTGATGGAAGAGATTTTGTTTTACCTGATGATGTAAAAGCGGTATTTTATAATGTTTGTGAGCACAGGTTAGAGCAAAATATAATGGAGAGTAATCAAGGAGCAAAAAGCATAAGTGCACAGATTATAGACATTGTGAATATACTGAATCCTCTTAATGTTTAGTAAAATTAAGCAAGTTATTAAAGGAGTGATTAGCCAGCGCTTTGAGCATTGGCTGAAAAGAAGGGCACCTAGTCGTTTTCAACATAAATTATCAAACCGAAATATTTTTATTCTGCCAACACGATTTGGGTTTATGTATTTATTTTTTGATATCTTGTTATTTTTGTTAGGAACTAATTATCAAAATAATCTTATATTATTTTTAAGTTATTTACTGGCAAGTTTGTTTATCACGATAATGATACACAGTTTTTATAACTTCTCTCAGTTAGTCTTTTCATCAAAAGCTAAGCAAAACTGTTTTGCTAAGCAATATGTTAATTTTCCCATTCATGTCATTGGCCATAAAACTCACTTTGATATTAATTTTGAATTTGTTCAATACCCAGAATTAAAAACAAAAGTTAAGTTAGCTCAATGTAATATAGAGATGACTGAAGTTATATTGCCTTGGTACGCAAATCAGCGAGGCATATTTGATTTAGGTAGAGTAAAGGTTTTCAGTGAATACTCTTTTGGTTTATTTATAACGTGGTCGTTATTGGACTTTTCCCATCAAGTAGTTGTTTACCCAGAGCCTAAACGATTACCAAATAGCCAAAATTTTTTGAGCAGTATAGAAAATACTGAAAATGACGAGGGGACGTTTTCAGAAGTACTTGCAGAAGGAGATAACTTTTCAGAATTAAAAAATTATATACTTGGCGAATCACAAGCTCGTATTGCATGGAAACAATTTGCTCGTGGACAAGGAAAATTTAGTAAAAGCTATCAAGCATATCAACAAGGAAGCTTACTTTGGTTAACCTTCAGTTCGATGCCAGGTAAAGATGTAGAAGATAAACTTAAATTTTTGTGTTATCTCATTCTTTCATATAGTAATAACAAGCAAAGCTTTGGCTTGCACTTAGACCTTCCCACCAGTGTAATGAGTGAAAGTGCAGTTAAAATAGAGCCAAACATCGGCGATACACATCAAAAAAGTTGTTTGTTTGCATTAGCTAATGTAAATAATAAGGCTAATGACTGATAATTAATTATGTTAAATCCACGACCTAATAAACATGACAAAAGTTTTCATTTAACCAGCAGTAATGTTTGGTTAATGTGGTGGTGCCAATTATTTAATTTATCCGTTTTATTGTCAGAGTTAAGCATATGGATGATTGCTGCAATTTCTTTTTGTGTATGTTTACAAGCTGCTTTTCTTCGTAATCAGTTCAATACGCAAACAAGCCTTGTTAAGTTAGGTTATATTGAACAATATAAGAAGATACCATCATTGCTTCTTATGATAGTTGCTATTAGTGGTTGTGCTGCTATTGCAATGTCAGCAAGAAATTTGGGAATACTACTGAGTATGCTGCATTTGCTTGCTTTTGCTTACACACTAAAAGCGTTTGAAATTAAACAGAGAAAGGATTTTTATCAATTATTTTTACTCGGATTATTTTTATTAGCGTCAGCATTAATTTTTAATCAGACACTAGCATTTTCTATTTTAATTCTTTGTATATTAGTGGTTAATTTTGCCGTTTTGCATCTTGTATTTTCGTCTAATAAAAGCACTTTATTAGCGTGTAAAACGGTGGTGGTTCTTTTACTGCAAAGTACTTTACTCGCCGTTACACTTTTTATTGTTTTTCCTCGTTTATCACCTTTTTGGCAAGTTCCTAGTACAAGTTCTGCAAAAACAGGCTTGTCTGATGAGGTAAGCCCCGGTGATATTGCCTCATTAGCTTTGTCTAGTGATCTAGCCTTTCGAGTTGACTTTAAAGGGCAGGAGATTCCGGTTTATTCTTCCTTGTATTGGCGCGCAATGACTTTAGAAAACTATGATGGGAGGAAGTGGACTAGGGCTACTGGCAATAAATATAAACCTTCATTAGGCAATACAAGCTTTAAACCTATTCTATCAGGGGAGAGTATAAGCTATGACATTACTGTTGAGCCTAACTACCAATCATGGTTGTTTGGACTTGCTGTGGCAACAAGTGAAAATAGCCAAATATTATTGATGCCCGACTATACGTTGCTAAATCGAGATGTATTGTCGCAAACAAGCTTTTATCAAGTGACTAGTTATTTACACTCTTCTTTAAACCTGAATATTAGTACTGATGAGAAGCAACGTAATTTAGCAATTAAAAAAGGAAGTAATCCTAGGCTAGAAAAATTAGCTGGCCAGTTAAAACAGCAATATAGCAATCCACTTGATAGAGCAAATGCTGTACTTAAAATGTTTAGAGAACGTGACTATTTTTATACTTTACAACCGCCTAAATTATTAAATAATAGTTTAGATCAATTTTATTTTGATACTAAAGCAGGCTTTTGTGAACACTATGCTAGTAGCTTTACTTATTTAATGCGTGCATCTGGAGTGCCTGCACGTGTTGTAACTGGCTACTTAGGTGGTGAGTATAATAATATTAATATCGACCCAAATGACCCGCAAAATGACTACTATGACGGGCATTTAAGTGTTTACCAATATGATGCACATGCATGGGCAGAAATATGGTTGTCAGGCATAGGCTGGCAACGAGTTGATCCTACGTCCGCGGTTGACCCACAACGAGTTGAAAAAGGTTGGTCTAATGATTTATTAGCACAGCAACTTTCAATAAATAATGACTTGGGCTTGTATCAATTCAAAAATATTGCTTGGCTAAATCGCCTCAGATTACAACTTGATTCCCTTGATTACCAGTGGACTCGTTGGGTTCTGGGCTATTCAAATAAACGTCAATATGACTTTTTAAATAAATTGTTTGGTAAACATATACCTTGGAAAACAGCTGGTGTTATTGCTATTACTTTTATTATAGCAATGGTGCTTATTACACTGTTTTATCGATTTAATATCAGAAGTACTAAGAAAAAAACAACACCTGAAGTGTTATTATATCAAAAAGTTTTGAAAGCAATCTCCGCTAAAGGATTAGATAAACCTAACAACATGACGGTACAGTGTTTTACTGTACAAGTTGTGAGTCAATTACCTCAAATTAAGCAAGAATTTATTGATTTTTCCGATACCTTTCAAATATTAGTTTATAGTAAGTTAAGTGAAACTGAGCGCTCATTCCAGCTTTGCCAGTTAAAAGAGCAATCTACAAGCATCATAATGAGTTTACGGTAGGACATTAGTTAAATCGTTTTGAGAGAACGGAAAGAGATTTTTCATATTGTCATTTAGGTTTTTTGTCATCCTTCAGATAGTACAAGGTAGTTAAATTCAGTTTCCAATTAGTATTTATCACTTTTCATATGAGTTATATTTACAAAATAAGTCTTTTTTTACTCAAAATGTGCAATTAATATACGAGAGAAATTTTATTTATCTTTTTCTTAAATTAAGGCTTTACAAATAACGACATAGCCTTTAATATTCGCACCGTCTTAAAGCAAGAGCACATCTTATTTAAGACTTCAGGTGAGATGGCTGAGTGGTCGAAAGCACCGGTCTTGAAAACCGGCAAGG
>CAXIBS010000104.1:0-7962 GCA_964022585.1 uncultured Colwellia sp. | reverse complement strand
TCTATTAATGGCAAATTAACCTGTGATGTTATTGACACATCAGTGCGTTCTAGCGCAGAGATAAACTCAGAGTAATGCTCAAAACGCTGATTAGGATTAGCACTTAGCGCCTTAGCAAGTACAACATCAATATAACGAGGTAAATCTTTACGATAAGTTGTTACAGGTTTATAACACCATAAATGATATTGTTTAGGCACCTCGTTAACCTGATTTAATTCTTTATAAGGAAAGCGATTAGTAAGTAGTTGATAAGTAAGTACAGCGAGAGAGAAAAGTTCACTTTTATGGGTATTTTCTTTACCATAAAAAAGCTCTGGAGCACTGTAATTTAAAGTCCCCAATCCTAAAGTTTCTTGAGCAGTCAAACCATTATCAATAGAACCTATTTGACAGCTGCCAAAGTCAATCATTTTAATACGACCAAAATTATCCATAATAAAATTATCTGGTTTAATATCACAATGCACTATCTCATGTCGCTGCAATACTCTTAGCGCCTTAACCAACTGTTTTACAATATCACGTACTTTGACTAAATCAGCAAGAGGATTATCTGTACTCCATGCAGCCAAGTTTTGCCCTTCAATATATTCACAGGCATGATATAAAAAACGTCCATTTGGTATATCATCATAAATATTCATAACGGCTGGATGGTTTATTTTATTACCAATCCACCCTTCTTTAATAAAACCTGATAGGTAGTTTTCATCTTTACTAAAATTGACAGAGGGTATTTTTATAACCACAAGTTGCTCTTCAGCTACTGCCTGCACTTGGTTATTTTTCATTAAATTATTTTTTGTCTGAATGGTTTTTGCTAGATATACATGAGAACGACTACTTTCTTGCAATGTATCAAGTATTTCATAGTGGTCCAGTTTACTACCAGCACGAAGTGCTGGCGGAATGACTTGCTGCTTGCGGTTAAACATAAACTGACTAAATGCTTGTGTAGGTAGTTGTTCAATTTTAACTAATAAACAAGTGAGATTATCTTGCGAACCTTGCGCTTTTGCTAGCATTGTTATTGCTAAACTTGCTTGCTCTAAATCTTTTTCATCCGCTAAAATTTTCTGTACTTGTTTTGCTTTTACAAAATGATGAACACCGTCGCACGTTAGCATCAATATGTCATATTGTGCTAAAGGTGTTGATAGCATATCAATATCCACATGACTGCCTGCACCTAGTGCTCGGTTGAGCGTGCCAGATAGGTTAGCATGCTCTTTTGTTAACACTTGATAACCATCATCATTAATCTTAACAGCTTGGCAGTCACCAATATGGTATATATAGCCCCGTTCACCTTTAAGAATAAGCGCAGTAAAAGTACTAAACCACTGCTCTAAACAACCTTGTTCATCAGCAACTAATTGCTGCGCATACAGCCAATTATTAAGAGAGCTAATAACCTTAGTTGCAGACTTTGTTACTGACCACGTATCAGGTGTAGCGAAATATTCACTCAAAAAATGACAAACGCTCATCTGACTAGCCTTAGCGGCACAGTTAGCACTAGAAACACCATCGGCAATCACCGCAGCATGACCTTTAAGATCAAGATCTACACCTTGGTTTTCTTTTAAAGCAAACGCATCTTGGTTCTCAGTTTTATCACCTTTATCTGAATATCCACCAAAGGTGATAATTAAATCATTTTGCTGCTTTTGCCTCACTCTAGTGCTTACTGTCATAGCTGATTACACCTTAATTAACATTAATTAATTCAACACTACCATCAGGTAAAATCTCAGCCATGCTTCCTTCAGGCTCTTTCATAACAAATAGCATTAATAAACCTAAAAAGGCACTTGCTGCAATGACCCAGAAGAAAGTGGAATAACTAACGAACGACAGTATAGTAAGATAACAAACTGCACCTACATTACCGTAAGCTCCTGTCATACCTGCAATTTGTCCTGTTAAACGGCGCTTTATTAATGGCACTGCTGCAAACACAGCACCTTCACCGGCCTGTACAAAGAAAGAACATGACATAGCTGCAACAACAGCCAAAACTAACGGCCAATCCCCTGTAATTGTTGCCATTACTGCATAACCTAAACTTAAGCCAGTTGTAAGAATAATGAGAGTTTTCTTACGACCATATTTATCACTAATCCAGCCACCTAATGGTCGCGATAGTAAATTCATAAAGGCATAGCTAGAGGCAAGTAAACCGGCGTAAACCATATTTAAATCAAATGTTTCACTAAAAAATAATGGCAACATTGATACAACAGCTAGCTCACTACCAAACGTTGCAAAATACAACACATTAAGTACCGCTACTTGCTTAAAAGAATACTGGTGCAAAGGCTCAACTGGAGTAACAAAAATAGACTTGTTTACCTGATAAGCGGCAATAACTTCATAAACAAATAAAGCTGCTAAAGATAAATAAATGATAATACTCACATTTTCGCTTATCAGACTCACACCTGCTGGCGACAGTTTCCAGTTCAATAGTGCTAGCGCAAAAAATAAAGGAATTTTCATTAAGATAAGTAAGTAAAAATCTCCAACACTAGTCACTTCCATTGCTTTTGAACTTTTCGGTTTAAAGTAAGTAGCTCCTGCAGGTGTATCTCGCACTCCAAAATAAAAAATAAAGCTGTAAACAAAACAGATTATACCTGTAATGATAACCGCCCATCTCCAACCTTCTAAACCTAAAGCGCCATCACCAAAGAATAATGCTAAAGCAGGCAGAGTCATGGCTGCTGCTGCAGAGCCAAAGTTACCCCAACCACCATAAATGCCTTCTGCTGTGCCCAGTTGGTGAGCAGGAAACCACTCGCTCACTAAACGAATACCTATCACAAAACCAGCACCTATAAATCCTAAGAAAAAACGAGCCAACGCTAATTGTTCAAAAGAATTACTTAAAGCAAACATAAAGCAGGGTAATGAACAGATAAATAGCAGTAAACTATAAGTTTTACGAGGGCCTAGCTGATCGGTTGCCATACCAATAAAAATTCGAGCAGGTATAGTCAAAGCTACATTCAAAATAAGTAACGTTTTAACTTGTGCTCCCGTTAGATTTAGCGACTCAGCAATTAAACCTAACAAAGGTGCATGGTTAAACCATACTAAAAAGCTGATAAAAAACGCTCCCCAGCTAAGGTGTAATATTTTCATTGAACCTTTAAATGAAAAAAGGTTAAACCGACTAGGAGCAGAACTTGCTGTATTAACTGAACTCATATTTTAGGCCTCCATTAATTGAGCTAATTCACCATCAATACGTGCTTTATCCGTATTAATTGCAACCTGTTTGCCTTTAAAATCTGCACAAACGCCTGTGTTTTTTGTAATATCATCTATGTTACAAATCGTTAACCAATCCACCTGATCATCAGGTATTTTTTGTGGCTTTTTGAATATACTTTCAGTGAGAGCTGTCATTGTATTTCCCTTAAAGTTTTGAATAAAATTAGTTATAAGCACGGATTAAATCTTGATGAGAGTTTTATCAACAGAGCGAGTCTGTCTTCGCTAATTCACTATTTAGTAACTGTGTTACTAAAGGAACACAGCCACCACATCCAGTGCCAGCATTAGTGCAAGATTTAAGTGCAGGAATATCATGAGCACCAGCATTTACAGCATTACATAGGTGTTGCTTGGTAACGTCATAGCAGGAACAAATTTGCGCACCATCAGGTAATGACTCCACTCCTGTTGTTGCATTCACAGAGTCTCCATCAATTTCAGGTAATAATAGATATTCTGGCGGTTGAGATAGTTCTATTTCATTGAGCACAAGTTGTAGCCATTGTCCATATTCACTGGTATCTCCAACCAGTACAGCTCCAAGTAACTTCTTACTGTCGCTACTGACAACAATTTTTTTATATGTACCGGCTGTTGAATCAACAAAACTATAGCTTTGTGCGCCTGTGCTATTAGCGTGTGCATCACCAATACTTCCAACGTCTACGCCGAGTAGCTTTAATTTGGTACTCATATCAGCACCAGAGAAAGTCTTCACTTTTGCGTTTAAGCCGCCGCTAGTTAAGTGACTCACGGCAGATTTAGCCATAGTGTATCCAGGTGCAATTAAGCCAAAAATTTTGTTATCCCATAGAGCACATTCGCCAATAGCGTAGATACTTTCATCGCTAGTTAAACACTGATCATTAATCACAATGCCACCACGCTCACCAATGTTTAAACCGCTTGCACGTGCTAACGTGTCTTGCGGTCTAATTCCTGCTGAAAATACAATGGTATCTGTTTCTAAAAAAGAACCATCAGCAAAGTTCATGCGGTATCGACATTTTTCGCCCGTAATAATTTCAGTAGTATTTTTTTGCGTATGAACACACACGCCTAAATCTTCTATTTTGTTACGTAAAAGATCGCCACCATCTTGGTCAAGTTGCACTGCCATCAAGCGTGGTGCAAATTCAACTACATGGGTTTGTAAACCTAATTGTTTAATTGCATTAGCAGCTTCTAACCCTAATAAACCACCACCAATCACAACGCCAACAGATGAAGACTTAGCAGATTCAGCAATAGCATCTAAATCGCCTAAGGTACGATACACATGGATATTTTCTTGATCTTTGCCCGGCACTGGCGGCACAAAAGGATACGAGCCTGTAGCCAGTACTAATTTGTCGTATGAGATAGTTTGATCTGTAGAAGTGGTTAGCGTTTTCTTCTCACGATTAATACCAACAACCTGTGTATCAACATAATACTCCACTCCTTGTTCATCGTAGGCTTGTGGTGTTGCTAAGGCTAAATCATCTGCCGTATTTCCAGTAAAATAACTGGTAAGCATAACGCGATCATAAGCTAAGCGAGATTCTTCACTGAAGGTGATAACTTGGTAATCATCGCTATGGTTACTTAACAACTGATCAATAAAGTGATGACCAACCATTCCGTTACCTACAACAACAATTTTCTCTTTTTTAAACTCTTTAGTCTCACTCATGATGCACACATAATTAATATTTCAATTAATAGTTACATCGCAAAATTAATACCATGATAGATAAAAGAACTATTAAATATAGGTAAGCTATTAATATGGTTAATTTAATCTTGATAAAATCACCTTTAGAAAAGCCTAAAAAATAACAACCAAAAAACCATATGCACACAATTCATTCATCACTTGCACCCAACAAGAGCAGAAGTAAATGATTATTGTAGAGCCTAATTTATATTTTCTAGAGAGTTATACAGCGTTTATAAAAACAAAGAGAACACTGTTTTATAGTGAAGTAACCCTTAGTTTTATTTTTTATATTCGTTATTTAATAACTAAATCTTTAGTGTGAAAACACTTCTAATTGCTAATTAACCTCGTTGAAAAACACTAATTAAAATCACATTAAGCGAGCTTATGAAACAGAGGGTGTTAAGCAAAACAACATCAATATGATAATTACTAACTACAGACAAAAGTTTAATGATTTCAAGACCAACATAACTATCACTTAAATAAAACCACATAAATTATAGGGCATTTAATATTGTTAAATTCTCTTTAAAAAGTAGTATTTTTGTACAATAATAAAAAAATGAAACCAAAAAATTTAAGTTTACCTCTTTGCTTATCAATCAATGATTCAGAATTATTTAAAGTAGTTTTTAATCAACAATTTCAATTCATGGCCATACTTTCTCCCGAAGGAAGAGTGCTAGAGGTGAATGAGTTAGCGCTAACATCGCAAGGAGTAACACGAGCAGATTATATTGGAAAGTTATTTTGGCAATCACCTGCATGGTGTAACTTCCCTGAGTGGGAAGAAATCTGGAAAGATCGATTAACTGAAGCCTTAAATAGTAAAAAACCTGTTATAACAGAAGATATATTTCAAATAGAAGACGGTTCTGTTCACTATGCTGATGCTGCCACTACAGCTATTTATACACCAGAAAGTAATCAACTTGCTGGTTATATTGTTCAGGCTATTGATACAACAAAACGTCGACTTATAGAGCAAGAAATTAAGAATAATGAAGAAAGGTTAACTTTTGTTCTAGAGCACAGCCATATTGGGCATTGGGAACTTAACCTTATTGATTACACTGCTCACCGCTCTCTAAAGCATGATCAAATATTTGGGTATGATTCATTATTACCACATTGGAGCTATGAAATTTTTCTTGAGCATGTACTACCCGAAGATAAAGCCAGCGTTGACAATAAATTTAAAAAGGCAATAGACACCCAAACTGATTGGAACTTTGAGTGCAGAATTATTCGCAAAGATGGGGCCACTCGCTGGATTTTAGCCTCGGGAGGGCATGTTTTTACCTCAAAAGGTAAAGCCAAATCAATGTCTGGAATAGTACAAGATATTACTGAAGTGAAACAGGCTGAAATAGATAAACTACGCCACAGTGCAGAGTTAGAAAGCTTATTCAAAGCATTACCTGATACTTATTTTTGTATGATGCCTGACGGAACTATCGTAGATTACCAGGCACAAAATGCAGAAGATTTATATATAAAGCCCAAAGATTTTCTCGGTAAACGTATGCAGGATGTTCTTCCTCAAAATATTGGAGAGTTATTCCAAACAAAAATTAATGAAATACTTCACTCAGACGAACCACTCGTTTTTAAATATGAGTTAATTATTAATAACAAAGTGGCATTCTTTGATGCTCGTCTTAATAAGGTTCCCTTAACTAACCAACTAATTTGTGTTGTTCGTGATGTAACAGAGCAAAATTATTTATACGAGCGCTTAGAAAAAGCCCAAAAACAAGCAAAACTTGGCAGTTGGGAGAGAACGTTTAATAGCAAAAGTGAAGAGCAACTTTGGTCAACTGAAGTTTATAATATTTTAGAGTTTGACTTAGAAGCTACAATTTCCTTTCAACACTTTATAGAGCGTGTTCACCCTAACGATCGCAATAAGTTAATATCGGCCTTTAATTCAAGTATTAAAGAAAAAACTCAGCATTATCTGGAGTATAGACTTTGTTTTCCTGATGGACGTATCAAATATTTAATTGAGCATGCAGAACATACTTATGATAATAATCAAAAGCATATTCTGACTGTTGGTACCATACAAGACGTTACAGAACGTAAAAAATATGAAGAACGACTACTGCTATCCTCGCGAGTATTTAGTGATACCCAAGAAGGCATTATTATTACAGATTCTCAACAACGTATTGTCGACATAAACCCTGCCTTTACACGAATTACAGGTTATAGCCGAGATGAAATAATAGGTAAGTCACCCAAAATATTGAGTTCAGGGCGACAGAGCTCTAGTTTTTATTCTTTAATGTGGCAATCAATTACCAAGCTTGGGTATTGGCAAGGTGAAGTATGGAATAAAACAAAGCAAGGTGAATTTTATGCTGAGCTTCTCAATATATCTTCATTGAAGAATGCACAGAATGAGGTGACTCATTATGTTGGTATTTTTTCTGATATTACCCATAGTAAACAACAGCAAGAACAGCTCAACTTAATGGCGCATTACGATGTACTGACTAAATTGCCTAACAGAGCTTTATTTGTTGATCGATTTCAACAATCAATAGCTCACAGTATAAGAACAGGAAATCAACTTGCGATATGTTTTCTTGATTTAGATGACTTTAAGCCTGTTAATGATGGTTACGGCCATGAGGTAGGAGATCGCTTATTAATTGAAGTCGCTGAGCGCATCACATCTGCTATAAGAGACGAAGATACAGTATCTCGTCAAGGCGGCGATGAATTTGCCATATTACTTAATGATATCAAATCAACATCGCAATACGAAAAAACAATGTTTCGCATTCATCAAGCTTTAGCAAAGCCCTATATTATTGATAACGTGCAGCACAACATTACAGCTTCAAGTGGGGTTACTTTATATCCTAGCGATAATAGCGATATAGATACTTTATTACGACATGCTGACCATGCAATGTATCAATCAAAATTATTAGGAAAGCATCGCACTCAATTATATAGCC
>CAXIBS010000103.1:0-8040 GCA_964022585.1 uncultured Colwellia sp. | reverse complement strand
CAACAAGCATCGCCGCAATGCCTTTCTCTTTAGGGAAGTAACCACCACCCTCTGGCTCTTTTAACCCTAGGAAACGAGCAACCGATGAGCGCACCTCTTCACGGTTAAGTTTTTCACCTTCAATGGCACTGGTGCTTAATGCTTCTTCCACCAGTAAGTGAACAAAGGCATCGTTATGGTCATTTGACGGTATTTGCGATAATGCCCCTTCGATCTTGTAGGCTTTTTTTGAATACTCGCTGACACTTGCCTCAAAGCGTGTCACATTATATTCAAACTGAGGCGAATTTTTTTGTTGCCGATGATACATATGATTTAAACCTTTGTTCTTTATAAATCACTTTATATCGAATTATGATTTATAAATCCATATTTTATGAATCATATGGAGAGGGGGTTTGATTTATAAAGTGAAGATGTATAAATCAAATTAATCCTTTTGGGCAGGGTTGAGTTATTTAAAGTTCCGTTTTGTAAAAATTTTCAAATCGTTGTAAGTGATAGCTAACATCTCTTGATAGCTTAAAGTTGCCTGTCAGGTGAAGTCCAAACTTATTCATCAAAACTGTAAGATCAGATATGAGCTACTACACTTGATAAAATTAAATACGAATATTTTGTAATTGCTCTTCAGAAACTGAATAAATTTGCTCGTGAGAATTCTGAACCATAATATTGTTAAACTCATTTACAGATTCTTCATCAAAATTCATCTCTGTAACAGAGCCAAAAACTCCTCTTTTAACCAAAAATACGGCTTTATCTGGTGATATTGGATAATACAGTCCAAACTCTTCGACTTGTTTTCCAATTGGTGTATTTAACGCTAAGAAATTAACTACAGGTTGATCGCAAGTTAAAAATGGTATGTTTGAATCATTCGAAACTAGTACTAATTTAAACTTATCTCTATCGCCATATATATTTGCAGCAAGTTTTGTAGAAAATACTATGCGAATTAAATTAGCGCACTTTATGATTTTATATTTATCAGGGCCTGTGGCCATATTAATAAGGTTATCATGTTGCTTTTTGGTCCTTAAAAATTGCATGCAGATATAGTTTATAAAATGTGCCGAACCTTCTTCTTCAGTAAAAAATTGCGTATCACCGTTAACTAGTTCATTTAAATACTTATCGCCTTGAGATTCAATTTCTGACTGTAGTTCTTCTTCCAAATTATTTGCGTAGTTCTTTTTTAAAATTTCAAGTTTTTGATCTGTAACTAGATGTTCATCTAATTGTTCAACCAAAGAAAATAAGGAAAACAATCGAGAGTAAACTGAATTAACAAATTCTGATACGTCTGTTAAAAATACTTGCCTTACAAACTCTATATCTTCTGCACTTAGCTTATTTACTTTATAAAAGTAACTTTGTTGTCCAATATTCATAAGATCAGATGTAGAGAAAATGTGTTTTTTATTACGCATACAAGCGATTTTTGATTTCACTTGCCAAGACTTTAAATATCGTCTCCACACATAGTGTTGTTTTTTCTTTTTTTGAGCGAAAATAGGATTAATCTCCCAGAAATATTGAAGTAATAAGGTACGTTAATTAAGTTTTTTAATAAGGCTAGTAATTTTATTTACCCATTCTATTTGGTCATTAAATACTTGAGGTAATGGATGGTAATATGAATATTCATTGCCTAGCTTCTTAAGTCCAATTGCATCATCACGATTTATCGTCTTAACCGCTAATTCAGCTAATGAGTTTAATGAACTATTAACACCCCAACCATAAATTACCGGAACATCCTCAATAAATAAGCTTTTGAACTCTCGTTTGCGTTCGACATTAAAAATTGAATGAGGAAAACTCTTAGACTCTTCTGATTTCAAAAATTTATATAAAGCACTAGACTTTGGAGTTCTCAGATCTGATAAATTTAAGATTCGAGCATAATTAAAACCAACGCTATTCATTACTTTCATAATCTGATCTTGAGTTTTGTCAGGAACAGCGGCTGAAGGGATAGTATTGTTATCAATTTTATCAAGTGGATACGATGAGCCAGGGTTCATCATCACCACCATAATGTCAGGTGTGCTTGTTAAAGAATTCACTCTTTTAATATCGAGATACTTACGACATTTATATCCATTTTCTTCGTAGAAAAAGCCATTTACTTCAAATTGTTCTCTCATATTATTGATAACCTTTCTTGAAGCCAAAACAAATTACTCTGACGCACAGTAACTAGCATTTAAAGATGGAAAAGCTATCGAAAGAGCTTCAACTGTTTCTAATGTTCCGTGCCCCCACTGGTTACTTAAAACGTAGGTCTTTCCATCATTAAAGTAATATTCACCTTCTTTACAGAAAAATCTTGCTGTTCTAGGGTGTCTCCCGCCAGGATCATCAGCCATAATTACTGCATGTAAATCAGCTTCATTAAGTTCACCATCAAACACTTCAAACAATTTTGCCGTCCTTTCTGACACCCCATCGACTATGGTTTGTATCTCTATCGGAGTATGGCCAGAATTTACTATTGACGAGACTAAATTGTGTATCAACTTACGCTTATTTAACGAATTAATAGATTGACCACTAACGGTCAAATTAAATTTTGTTAAGTCACGAGAGACACTTCTGGAAGCTCGTTCTTTTTGTTTTTTCTCTCTAATTTTTATTTGATAATCAGCTGTTTCAGGAACAGGTATTACTGTTTGGATATCTATGAGAACGTTATTATTATCAACATAAGGGTGCATTCTTACGCACCTGATATCTAACCCAAAATCGTTTAACCAAATTACAGATGTAGTTAATTCTTTCGAAAACTCAGCTGAAGCTAAAACAATTTTTACTTCTTGTGCAAAATTATCCTCATCAGGCTCTTCCCAACCCAAAAAGCCTAACAATGTTTTTTCTGCATCTAGCTCAATATTTCGAGCCTTTAGGTATTTTTCATAAATTTGAACTAGCTTAGAAAAAGTTAGTGTGGATATCATTGAAGCATAGCGAAGTGCTTGTAGCTCCATATGGCCACCATCTTCTGTTCGTTTAAGTTCAATAACAACTAAATTACCGGACTTATTTATGCCTAATAAGTCAATTCTTCGTTTACTCTCGTCCCATTCACCAAACTCTTCTGAAACGACCATGGTATCAGGGCTTATAATATCAATTTGATCCCTCAACATTGCTTGAATATGCTGTCTTTCTAGCAAGCCTTGCTGATCAAATGTAGTCCTTTCAATGGCTACTAACTTATCGGTATCTATTTTATAAATAGCCATTACACACCTCTGTTTTTCTTAAAATTCTCAGCCTGCGCAAAAATTTCTTTATACACTTCATCACGGCTTACTGGTGGGTAGCCAAACCTGGCTAGCAGCATGATCAAATCAACTTTTAACTCGGCTTTAATATCATCACGGTTATTCCAGTCGGTATATTTGGCTTTATCATCAACAACTTCTTTTACCGCTTGTGATAACTCAATCAATTTATCGTCTGGGTAAGTAAAGTCATACTTAACAGCCAACGATTTTAAGATGTCGTAAAAGGCTTTTTCCTCAAAGCTAATACCTAAATCATCGTTGGAATCCATCTCTGTTTTAAGGTCGGTAAACATATTGATAATCTCATCAGAGAAGTCTTCTAATACTTCGCTCACCAATACATCTTCTTCTTTTCGCTCATTGTACTTTTCAACTAAAGCCTTAAAACGTTTAGTGAAATCGACTCCCTGAGCAAGATTAACCTTTTTCATTTCATCAATGGCTTTTGCTAACATTTTTTGTAGCAGCATTATCTTGGTATTGGGCAGCTTTATCTTGCCAATTTTGGCAAGATAGTCTTCATCGAAAATATCAATCTCACCATCATCATTGCCAAGTTTGAATATTTCCTCTACGCCATCACTTTTAAGCGCCTCACTGATCATTTCTCGTACTTTAGCGTTCATTTGTGCGGTATCAGGTGCTTCACCTTTGGTTAACTTGTATATGATAGAGCGCACAGCAAGATAGAAATGAATAAAGTCGCGTTCTTGTTGAGATAGCTTCTCGCTGCCACAACAAACATCATAAGCCGCTTTTAAACGCTTAACTAACGCCATACATCTTTTCTCCAGTTTGCCTACAGATAGTACAAATTCAGCGGCATTATTTAAGCAATTTAGCTGTGCGACTGGCGCGCCAGTAAAGTAGGGGAGGGAATCGAATTTATGGAAGATGCGATTGAGTAAATCTAAATGATCTTTAACAGCAATAACCGACTGATTGATATCTTCAAAGTTAGTTTCTTCTGACTTTGAGAACTGCGCTAACGCTTTATTCATCGCAGTTTTAATACCGATGTAATCAACCACTAAACCTTTATGCTTGCCTGAAAACTTGCGGTTAACACGAGAAATGGTTTGAATAAGATTATGTTTTTGTAGTGGCTTATCAATATAAATCGTATCAAGAAACGGTACGTCAAAGCCCGTAAGCCACATATCTACGACAATTGCGATCTTAAAATTAGATTTATCATTCTTAAATTGACGGTCTAACTCTTTACGATACTCTTTTGTGCCCAGTAAATTGTATAAAGTTTCAGGATCATCTTTGCCACGTGTCATTACCATTTTGACACGCTTCATGGGCTTAATTTTCTTACGTTCTTGCTCTGTTAACGTTGAGCCTTTCTCACACTCTAGTATTTCAAACCATTGTGGACGCAACTCTTCAAGTTCCTGATAAAACAGATAAGCAATCTCACGAGAACTACTTACAAACATTGCTTTACCTTTTATGGTCGAGCCTTCACTGATGCGTGCTTCATAGTGTTCAACAAAATCTTTTGCAAGCGTGCGAATGCGATCAGGATCGCCCAAAATCGAATTCATACTCGAAGTCGCTTTTTTGCTCTCTTCTACTTGATGTTCATTGCTACCAGAGTCTTCACATTGCTTGTAATAGGCTTCTATTTCTTCAAGCTTGGCATTGTTAAGCAATACTTTTGCTGCACGTCCTTCATAAACAATACGTACCGTTATTTCATCTTTAACAGACTCTGACATGGTATAAGCATCAATTACCTTACCAAATACGTCTAACGTGGCGTCAATAGGCGTACCAGTCAAGCCAACAAAGGTAGCGTTAGGTAATGAGTCATGTAAATACTTTGCAAAGCCATAAGTGCGTTTTACGCCCTTATCAGTAATCGAAATCTTTTGGTCTAAATTAACCTGACTACGGTGTGCCTCATCAGAAATACAAATAATGTTGGTACGCTCTGTTAGTACTTCAATGTCTTCGGTAAATTTATGAATAGTCGTTAAAAATACACCGCCACTTTGTCGGCCTTTAAGTAGTTGTCTTAGTTGGTCGCGGCTTTCAACACTAACAATATGATCATCGCCAATATAGCTTTTAGCGTTGGAGAATTGTTGAGATAGCTGATCGTCTAAATCTGTTCTATCAGTTATTAATACGATGGTCGGGCTTTCAAACTCAACGCTTTTCATTAATAAACGAGATAAAAACTGCATAGTAAAGCTTTTACCACAGCCCGTTGCACCAAAATACGTTCCGCCTTTACCACTGCCACCTTCACCATTAGGTAACTTACGTTCTTTTTTAATATTCTCGTAGAGCTTCCTAGCTGCGTAATATTGCGGGTAACGACAAACTATTTTCACTTCACCTTTAGATTTATCAGGGAAGTAAATAAAGTTACGAATCACATCACACAAACGTTCTTTATCAAACAAGCCCTGCAACATAGTATGCAAGCCATTAATACCATCTTGCTCAATTGATTCATCACCAGTAACTTTGCGCCATGCATAATAAAAATCATATGGGGCAAATACATTTCCCATTTTATTATTTACACCATCGCTAATAACGCACAATGCATTGAAAACAAATAACTGGGGGATATCACGGCGATAGCGTGTGGTTAATTGAACATAAGCATCATGTAGTGAAGCTTGTTCTTCACGAATAGCGCTCTTAAATTCAAACACAACAACAGGTAAACCGTTGATATATAAAATACCATCAGGAATGCGCATGGAGTTATCAGCTGATGGGCTGTCAATCTCTAGCTGATTAACCATTTTAAAAATGTTGCGCTGTGTTGTTGCAACATAAGGTACGCTTGGCTCAGCTACCATAGGTGACGCTTCATATGATTCTTGAGCAATCGCTACTTCTTCGCTGTTTACTTGGTCATAATCAATCAGCTGAATATATAAATCTTTTTTAGAAGCTTCACCTGGCTTACTACCTGATTCACGTTTTAATAAAAAACCATCACTTAACCATTTACAGAAGGTTTTATTACTTTCATATAAGTCACCTACAGACAAGGTTTCGAGCTGTAGAATAATGCTTTCAATTTCACCTGTGGTGATTTCATCAGCAGCATAACGATTAGCTAAATAGGTTCGTAAGTCATCTTTAATTAACACTTGCTCAGGCTGCCTAGCCAAATCAGAGCCTGATGTGTATGGATATCCTTGATCACTCAGTAACTCAATAATCGCCGCTTCTAATTGTGCTTCTGTGAATTTCATTCATCTTCTCCTTCGCTCTTCACAGAGGCTTTAAAGTATGGCTGCTCTGAGGCTAATGTTACTTCCATTCGATATCCCATACTTAGCTCTCCTAAAGCAGGTTTTTCATCATCACTTTGATATGAAACTTCTACAAATCGATTATCTTCAATTTTATAAAAGTTAATGTTTTCAAATAAATTCTTAGATGTTAGCAAAACAAACTTAGCATCAGAAAATCTCAATTTATAAGTCTCTATACCATCTAGATGACAAATGTAATCAGGGCCATACCCATCAAAATATTCAACGTTAAAATCAGAGCTTGCCTCAGGGTTATATCGTGATTTTCTAATCTCAACATTCAGCTGATGATCACCAATAAATAAAATAGGTTTATCTATTTCTTTAGAAGAGTTGATAAGTGCTTTTATAATTTTGCTATTGGTATCAAACTCAATAGGTTTAATATCTTGATAATGAACTAAATACCTCATTATTCGAATATTCAGATCATTATCTATGGCATCTCTCAGCCATTCATCTTCATTAATTGCTCGGTTTGTCTCCAAACCTAGTGCTACTCTTTCTTTAGGGTATTGAGTAACGTTGGCAGAATAGAAGTTGCCCTCATTTTGTTTAAGAGACGAACTAATACTATTAAATAACTTTACTGGGTAGCTAGGAGATACTCGCAAATTATTAATTGATTCTGAACATGAGAAGCCAAACTGTATTAATAGCTCTTCATCTAATGGAGCATCAATAATCGCTTGAGATTGCCGATTATCAAGCTGCTTAATCACTTCATTAATTGACTCGTTAAAATGAGATTTTTTATCTTCAAAATCACTATCAGAAATAAGTATTGAACCCTCAATTTCACTCGCCACTTTAAGCCATTCATTAAGGTCATTTTTAATAGCATCTCTATCCGAATGCCTAAATACGTCAGAAAAAATAAGCTCAACCCATCGGCTATTTAGTTGCCATTTACTTGTCGATAGCGAAATTGCAATTTCAATAAATGCTTTATTTATACTTCTAGGATCGTTTGCTCCCCATCCAGAATAGATTCTGCCAGAAACTTTTTTACTCTCATTTACTCGCCCAAAAGAGTCAAGAATTTTAGTTAGCCAAGCTCCGTAGCCTCTTTCGTCATAATGTCCGTGATTTCTTTGTCTGATATAGGCACCTAGTATATCGCTAGGTGAGTTACACGCTTTCATAGCGTTATCTATTCCGCCGGTAGGATGTATAGGTGAGCCATTCAATAGGGCCACAACATATTCTTTTATTTTTTCATCATCTGCTGAATTCGGTTTTAACAGCATATAACAAGCGGTTAAAACTCGAATATCAAATGCGGTATTAGCTACAGCAAGCTCAAAAGCAACATCAGACTTATAACCTTCATTATTAGTAATTGCAGTCCAAAGTTCATTATCTGGTTCAACATTTAAAGTTGCATGTGTAATTATTTGCGAATGCCAACTGTATTCTTCATGCCTATAGCGATCAAAAGAAAACTTTCT
>CAXIBS010000102.1:0-8047 GCA_964022585.1 uncultured Colwellia sp. | reverse complement strand
CTGACAAGACACCCTAAAAATCGGGTAACTGTCAGATCAGGTCTGAGCTACTACACTTTATATCTAGTAATTCAATTACTGTGATTATTGATTGAATCCATTGCTTACCTTCTTCGAGGGTATCAACGCTATTTATTAGTGCGAACTCTTCACCTCCAATACGATATGAAAACTCAGTGGTTCTTTTGCTTTTTTGACTAATAACTTTTCCAATAGACTTTAAAACTTTATCACCTGCTGGATGCCCGTATGTATCATTGTACAATTTAAAATTATCAACATCGCAAATAGCCAAAAGTAATATTCTTCCTTCTCGCTTATTCCGGTTAACCTCTCTATTCAAAACTTTATTAAATGTTCTTCGGTTATGCAAACCAGTTAGCGCGTCTATCACAACTAATTTACGTAAATATTTATCAGAAGACCGTATATAATAAATCAAAAATAGCCAGATAATAATAAAAAAGAGAATAAAGCTAATAAGCAATACTGATAAATAAAAACTATTATTTATTATTTTATCTTTTATATTTGTTTCGTACTCATGTAGAAGCTCAATACCACTGCTAATTGATTGCATATATTCTTGTTTCAGCAATTGATACTTTTTACTTTGCAATAACGCTAAGGCATGCGCTTTTTCTCCTAACTTGAGCAATTCAAATGATTCTTCTTCTATCTTCAATAGCTTATCATTGACTACACTAGTCTTTTTAATCACTTTTCTAATTTCGAGCTTATCTGACATCGCATTTAATAGGGCACTATCAAGTAAAATAACATGCTTTTGATATCTTTTAATCCACTTGTCATCTTCTGTTAAAAGATACGCTAACGCAGACATAGAAAGAACTTCATCATGATAAACAATTTCATCTGACAGTATTTCTAATAAATATAACTTATCATTTGAGCTTTGATAAAGGGTTGAGTAATGGAGCCTAAATACAGTTATAGCCAAGATAATAATAATAATGGTACTTAATATAAAAAATATGGTGGTTTTAAATTTTTTAGTCATGTTTATCATTTTGTACAGAAGAAATACGCTATTAAAATTAACTATAGACTAGCAAATCAAAAGCATCTTCATTTTTGTGAAAAAGGCTTATAGAGCGAAAGCATTGCTATTATTCCTTCCTGACACTTTTCATTGTGCTTAAATACTATTTTTATAGTGCTTTCAATAATACCGTTATTATTTATAAAGCTTTTTAAGTACTAAAGTAGAACTATTAAATAATTAATACTTGGGTATAGTTATAACTACAAGATTAAACACTCAAGATGGAAATTTTAACGTGAAAGTCCTTATATTATGTTTATCATTATTACTTATTCCCCTACCCTCTTTAGCTAATATTGGCGTTATGGTTGCTGGCGGAAATTTAAGTGCCGGTTACCTTAAAACAACGGCAAGTCGACATGGTTTATTTTGGACATTTAATGATAAGTGGTTTGATGAAAAGGAAACTTATTTGACATGGCAGCTTGAGCTAGCTTCATCTCACTGGAATAACGAATACTTCCCTGATATTCATGCAATCTCTCTTACACCTATTTTCCATTATGTATGGGAACACGATAATTTTACGGTTTTTGCTGGCGGTGGTGTTGGTGCGACAAAGCTAAGTGCTGACAGGCTAAGTAGCCGAAAATTAGGTTCTGAATGGTTATTTGAAGATAAGTTTGTACTAGGTACTCAGTTTCTAGATCATCACCGACTTTCAATCAGTTTTAACCATTATTCTAATGCTAATTTGGCTTCTGAAAATGATGGCCTAAGTATTTGGTATATTAACTACGCTTACCTTTGGTAGAGAAAAACTCATAATTTTCTTACTATTTTTATCCCCAAAAAATAGCGTATATATTGATAAGTTCGAGACACTTTTGCAATTGTCTCGAACTTATTCACAAACATGAATTAGTGCTTAAAATGATTTACTTTAAATAAATATTGCTAATAATCGCTATTTAAATAGCAGCTCGTAAATAACTTCCTTTTTCATTGTCCCACCAAAATCCGATGTCATGCCTACTTTTCGAGTAGATAGCCCGCAAGACTTTGCTGCTGAAAAGATAGCTGCCTTTGAGCTATGATTATCTACTGATATGGTTGTAACGATGGCGTTAACATTTTTCTGCTTTGCTGAAGTAATTAACGAAGAAACAAGTTTCTTACCCACTCCCTTTCCTTGTTCTTTTTTATCTACCGCTATTTGCCATAATAAAATGCCATCATTTACACTTCTGCCAAAAATATAGCCGATTACTTGTTGATCAGCTAACGCTATAAAAAACAGATCTGCATCAAAATGTGAAGCCTGCCATAAAGTGTAATCAGTATGGTGATCAATTTCGTTAGAAGAACGCATTAACGTTAACGTTTGTTGGGCAAACCTTTCATTAAAAGGAGTTATTTGAATATTAGACATATAGTTTTATCGTATTTAAAATAAGAGTTATTATGGCCAAAGTCAGCGCTTTCTAAGTTACTTTCTATCTTCAATTCGTCGTTTCTTAAAGTCTGAATCGGCTTTCCATTTAGGCCAATCCTCATTCATAGCTAACTCACTAACAATATCAATAATCAAAGATATATCTTGCTTTACGCCTCCTAAAGACCAAAGAGGTGAATAGTCATCTTCTTCTTTGTGATACTTATGAGTGATATATTCAGGATCAGTATCACCAAGACTCATAAACAGTAAACTTGGTACACCTTTCTTTGCAAGTGAGAAGTGATCTGAGCGAAAAAACAAACCATTTTGAGGTCGAGGATCAAGCTTTACTGTACGTTGTTGTTTGGCGGCAGAGCTAGCCAAATAGTCTTCCATCTGTGACATGTTTTTGCCATATTGCAATATATAATCAACACCTTCTAAAGCATTCATTCCGTCAATATTTAATAGAGCAACCATTTGCTTAGTAGGAATAACATCTCCTCGAGCAAATAATTCAGAGCCAATTAAACCCGTTTCTTCAGCAGTAAAATTAATGAATAAAATTGAACGTTCAAAAGGCTTGATTTTGTGTTGCTCTGACATGATACGTGCAATTTCTATTGTCGCGGCGGTACCTGTAGCATTATCAATAGCACCATTATAAATTTTAGGGCCTGTTGGTGTTTGTTTTGTGCCAAAATGATCCCAATGAGCACTAACAATTATATATTCATCAGCTTTAGTACTACCTTCAAGAAGAGCAACAACATTGTTTGACTCTGCATTTTCAATAGTGCTTTTTAAACTTAAATTTGCCTGCAATTGTAATGGTATTGCCTTAAAGTTTGAAGATAAGGCTTGCTGCTTTAATTTAGAGTAATCAAGGTTTACAGATGACAGTATTTTTTGCGCAGCATTGTAATGTAACCACCCCATTATAGGTAATTTGCTACGATTTTTATGCTCATCAACTAAGGTATATTTACTTCCCGTATTTGAGCTTTCAACCACACTCCAAGGATAGGCTGCTGGCGCTGTTTCATGGATAATTAAAACAGCCTTTGCTCCCTGTCTCACAGCTTCTTCATATTTATAAGTCCAGCGTCCATAGTAGGTCATAGCATTGCCAGTGAACAATGCTTCATCCTGCGTAGCAAAACCGGGATCATTAACTAAAACAATTACCGTTTTACCTTTAACATCAATATCTTGATAATCATTCCATTGATACTCAGGAGCATTAATACCATAACCAACAAACACTAACTCAGAATCAACTAAATTAATTTCGTTATTAATTTGCTCTGTACGTGCAGTAAAATCTTTACCTGCTTGAAATTCAAAGTCACCTACTTTTAATACCATTGAAAGTTCTGGTGTTAGTTTTGCCATTGGTACTGCTTGAAAAAAATCGCCCTTTACTCCCCCAGCTAAACCAATATTTTTGTATTCTTTAGCTAGGTAGTCAATGGTCAACGTTTCGCCTGAGGTTAATGGGCCACGACCAGAAAACTCGTCTGAAGCAAGTACTTTAATATGTTGATGTACATTGGCAAGGTTAACTGTATTACTTTTAGCTACACTGTACGTGTGTTCACAAGCCGATAATAAAAGCGTTAAAACGAGAGGAAGTAGTCGAGTATATTTTATATTCATATTTACCATTCATTATTTATTAAGAATCCGACAACACTATAAATCATTTATTATTATTGAACATCTAAATATCTGTATTTAATAGCTTAATCAATCAAGGGGATTATTATTCCCTTTAGTAGCATAAAATGAGAAATGAAGAGCATCTATTATTTTTAATAAGTAGTGTATTGATATAAAAGTAGCAAGCATAAAAAAAGCAATCGTAAATGACGATTGCTTTTTATTAAACTTGTTAAGCGTTACAACAGTTGCTAGAACTAAAGTTTTATCAAAAAGAAAACCTAACGATTTAAAACCAAAAGAGCTTACTCTTCTTCATCGAAGGTAGAGTCTTCAATTTGCTGTGGCGTTAACGGTTTTTTACGCTTAATAATTTTCATTGCACCTGCATCTTCATTCTCGATAAAAGTCTTTTTAATGACTTTTCTAGGCTTACTATCAACAGCTTTTTTACTTTTTACCTTCTTAGGAGCAGCTTTAGCAACTTTGGTTTTTTTCGGTTTTAAACCTTTAAATTTAACCTTAATTCCTTCCACTTTAGTAAAAGTGATTTTCTGCTGTAAAAAGGCTTCAATATTTTTAAAGCTTAACCAATCGTTTGGCCCTACGAGTGAGATTGAATCACCTTGAGTACCTGCACGACCTGTTCTACCTATACGATGAACAAACTCTTCAGTATGCTTTGGCATATCAAAGTTAATTACATGTGATACGTTGATTAAATCAAGCCCCCGAGAAGCTAAGTCAGTTGTGACCAAAATTTTATGCTGGCCTTTTGCAAAGCTATCCATGATTTGATTACGTTGACTTTGGTTCAGCTCACCGCTTAACGCAACAGCATTTAAGCCAGTCTCTGTTAACGACTTAGCTAACCTATCAGTATCACTTCGCGTCGCAGTAAAAATAATAACTTGCTGTGACTTTTCTGTAGCTAAGAAGTGCTGTAACAACTCTTCTTTTTGTGTCAGGTTATCAGCAAGATAAAAACGCTTACTAATATCAACATGTTCACTGTGCCCCGCATCAATGGCAATACGTTTAGGTTTTCTAAGTAATTCAGTGGCAAATTCATTTACTTGTGCATGATCTAAAGTGGCAGAAAAAAGTAACGTTTGACGCTTACGATGATCGGCTGCTTTATTTATTTGCCCTAACTCTTTGCTAAAACCTAAATCAAGCATACGATCTGCTTCATCTAAAATAAGTAGCTCTAAACCATTAAGATAAAAGTGCCCTTGCGTTAAATGATCCGCTAACCGACCAGGCGTTGCCACAATAAAGTGCGGGTCTTTCTCTAACACTTTAACTTGATCGTTAAAGTTCTCACCACCTAAAATCAATACCGCTTTAAACTGCGTATTTGACGTAAACAAGCGGAGCTGACTAAAGACTTGTTTAGCCAACTCACGTGTTGGCGTTAAAATAACTACACGTGGATCTCGCTTTGATAAAGCACGGTTTTTAGATAAGCGTTGTAACGCTGGAATAATAAACGCTAATGTTTTTCCTGAACCTGTTTTTGACGAAGCAATTAAGTCATGCCCAGCCATTGCCGCAGGAATAGCCTGTTGCTGAATTTGTGTTGGCTCGTTAAAGCCAAGATGAGCAACAGTATTCATTAAGCTGCTATCTAGACCAAAATCACTAAATTGCACTAGGCATTCTCCTACGATTTTCTAAAGTGGTTAAACGTATGACTGAAGTTGTGATTAATACTGACATTAACCGGCTGCAATTCTTGCATCAACAACAGCAATCGCTTGATCAATTCTTGCTAATACTTTGCTTTGATCTAACAAAGCTAACGTAATATCAAGTGAAGGTGAATTACCACCTCCTGTTGCAGCAACACGTAATGGCATACCCACTTTACCCATACCTACTTCTAATTCTTCAGCAGTATCATTAATTGCAGCATGAATAAGCTCAGGTTGCCATTCAGTTAACGCAGCTAATTTATCTTTAACAAGTAATAAAGGCTCTTTTACTACTGGACGTAAGTGCTTTTTAACCGCTTTAGCGTCAAGTTCAGAAAAGTCTTCGTAAAAATAACGAGAGATTTCAGCCATTTCTTTTAATGTTTTAACGCGATCTGCCTGAATTTTTACCACTTCAGCAAGTGCTGGACCATTGCTTGTATCAATACCTTGATCGCTCATATGCCATGCTAAGTGTGAAGCAACATACTCAGGATCCATGGTTTTCATATAATGCTGATTAACCCAAATCAATTTATCCGTATTAAAGCCAGACGGAGCACGATTACAATCTTTCAAATCAAATAATTCAATCATTTCTTCACGAGAGAAGATTTCTTTATCACCGTGAGACCAACCTAATCTAACTAAGTAGTTTAATAACGCTTCAGGTAAATAACCATCATCACGATACTGCATTACACCAACAGCACCATGACGTTTAGATAAACGTTTACCATCATCACCTAAAATCATAGGAATATGTGCGTATTCAGGTAATTCAGCACCTAGGGCTTTTAAGATATTAATTTGCTTTGGTGTATTACTAATATGATCATCACCACGTACTACATGAGTAACTTTCATATCCCAATCATCAACAACAACCGTTAGGTTATACGTTGGTGTACCATCGCTACGGGCAATGATTAAATCATCTAGCTGTTCATTACTAATAGTTATGTCACCTTTGACCATATCTTTAATAACTACATCACCTTCAAGCGGGTTTTGAAAACGAATGGCATATGGCTTATCTTCTGGGTAATCAGTACGATCACGCCAAAAGCCATTGTACTTTTCAATTTCGCCTTTAGCTTTGGCTTCTTCACGCATTGCATCGACTTCTTCACTAGTACAGTAACAGCGATAAGCATTACCAGAAGCAAGTAGTTGCTCTACTACTTCTTTATAACGGTCAAAACGTTTAGTTTGAAAGTATGGGCCATGAGTCCATTCAAGGTTTAACCAATTCATACCATCCATAATGGCATCAACAGATGCTTGAGTAGAACGTTCTATATCAGTGTCCTCAATACGTAGAATGAAATCTCCGCCATTTTTTTGTGCATAGAGCCAGCTATATAAAGCAGTACGAGCACCGCCAACATGTAAATAGCCAGTAGGGCTAGGAGCAAAACGTGTTGTTAAAGTCATAAAATTCTCAATTGTGTACGCAAAAGAGTCAAGTTGAACTCTTTGCTATAATAAGGTCTTAAAAAATTGGCGACATTTTATCATTGTGCTTAAGTTATACCAAATGAAATAGTAAATTAGTCATGAGAGAGTGGGTATATGCCCGTTCCACTTGAAGATGCATGATTCAGCTGGAATTAGAAACGCCTTTAGACAAGGCATTGATTAAAGAGAATGGTTACTCCCTTGTCGAAACCAATAACGCAGCATAATGCGTTTCTAAACTAGCTCTTCGGGGAAGACAGAGCAAATCATACTCCGTGTTACATTTCTTTTTAAGGAAATGACCCTTAATAAAAAAATGTGCATTGATTATGAATCGCTCAGACTTCTTTAAACGAGCACCTTCAAGTGGAGCAGGTATAAAGCTATTGTTATTATCTGATAAATTTGAAATAGCTTATAGGTAACACTAATTATTTAAATTAGGCAAAATCTCTCTTCTTATATCTAGAAGTCTCTCTTCTTATATCTAGAAGTCTCTCTGCTCATACTAATTATTTAACAACTTAATCACTAAATTCACTCTTTTATAGCTCTTTAGCTTTAGTATTTTTCGTATTAACAGGAATTAAATAGCCTTTATTGAAGAGAAAACACTCGTTATGTTGAAAAATAAATCAAACAGTTAACTATTTTAAAATAATTAGTAATTTATGTGGTTTTTATGTTGACAGGTTTTTGGATCTCCCTATAATACGCACCCACAGAGACGGACGATTAGCTCAGTTGGGAGAGCACCGCCCTTACAAGGCGGGGGTCACTGGT
>CAXIBS010000101.1:0-8052 GCA_964022585.1 uncultured Colwellia sp. | reverse complement strand
TTACGTCTGACAATATCACGAATAACAAAGCGATTTGGACTCAAATTAAATAACATTTCGTTATCAACTGGGTATGGCGTACCGCATAAATCTGCTGCCAGAATATCTGCAGCAAGTGGTGCTGAACACAGTCCTCTAGCACCAAACCCCATCATCACATATAAGTTTTTAAGCACTGGAGCAGCTTGACTATACTTCCAGTTTTTGTCTTTTGCTAAATGTGGGTAAGTATCAATATGCTTTTTTATATCGGGCATTGGGCCTACCATTGGCATGTGATCAGGCGTCATACAACGTAGTCTTGCTTTACTGGTTGATATATCATTTTCAGTCCAATTTATACTCTGCGCTAAATCTGGGAGGCAGTTTTTGAGCATAGCTATATTAAACTGATCATCTTCATGTGTGGCGATAGTACTTTTACTTTCTTTTTTAAATGTTGCGCCGATACAGTGTATACCTTGATGTTGAGAGCTATTGCTAGTAGGTGTTAAATAGCCTTTGTGGCAAATAACAGTAGAGAGCGGATTAATAACAGTGTTTGTTTTCATTGAAGTAACTTGCCCTTGTACAGAGCTAAAAGGCAGCTGATTAATAAAATCAGTATCAATAATTTCGGCGCCACCACAAACAACTAAAACACTTGCTTCAAAATCACCTTGATTTGTAAGGAGTTTCCAGTGAATTTTTTCTTTTTGAGATATGCTATCAACAGGGTGAACTTGTTCAATTTTATTGACTAACACATTGGTATTGATTTTCAGTCTTCCAGTGGCTTTAGCTGCTTCAATCATTTGTTTAACAAGTGATTGAGGTGCTATCCAACCTGCATTTGGCATGAACAAAGCACTGTGTTGTAAGTTAATATTTGCAATATCACTTGCCTGTTTAGCATTTACTTTATGAATAAGTTCTTTGGGCCATGAAGCGAGCTCTGCAAATTTGTCTTGGCGTTTTACTATACCTTCTTTATAAGCTACTTCTAGCAAACCACACCAATCATGGTGAAAGGTAAATCCTTGTTGATCAACATCAGTATAAAGTGCTTTGGCACGCCAAAATGCTTGCTGATAGAATAAACTAATGTCATCTTTAGTTTGATGCAATAAAGGATATAGAGCTCCAATAGCATTACTTGATGCCCCTTGAGCTAATGCATTATCCTTGCAATATAATGAAACTTTGATGCCTTGCTTTGTTAATACATAAGCAGCACATGCTGATGCAATACCACCTCCGATAATACTTACGTGTTGAGGTTTTACAATATGGGGTCTTAATTGATAGCCTTTAGTTGTATGAGGATTTTGTTGAAAAATACCTGTTAAGATCTGTTCTCTATCTCCTTTGTACACTTTTTTCTCTACACGAAAGCCAATTCTCTGTAGTTGTCTTTTAACAAAACCAGCGACAGTAAAGGTGGCAATACTTGCTTGAACTTTTGATAAACGACCAATTTGATTAAAGAGTTCCGTGCTCCACATTTCTGGATTTTTAGCAGGAGAGAACCCGTCCAAATACCACGCATCAACCAAACCTTTCTTACTGACGTTTATTTTTGATAAACCTTGTGCAGCGTCATCAATAATAACTTTAAGTGTGACTTTTCCATCAAAAAAACTTGCGTTTATTTCTTTGACCGTATCATTGCCTTCAAGCTCAGGGTACTGCTTTAATAACAAGTCCGCAAAAATAGATAATTGTGGCAGTGACTTTAATGATTGAGCTAATTGCGCTTTAGATAAAGGGAATTTTTCTACGCTAATAAAGTTAAGTTTGCCTACATTGCTATTGGGGAAACCCGCTTGTAATGCTTGATATGATTGTAGAGTGAGTAAGAAATTTAGTCCTGTACCAAAACCTGTTTCTGCAATAACAAAACTGTCATTAGTTTGTTGTAATCTGTTACTAATATTGTTTCCATGAATAAATATATCTTCACTTTGCTGATAGCCTGACTCACTATCAAAATATATATCATTAAATTGCTCAGAGTAAGGAGTGCCATCATGTTGAAAGCTCAATCTTGGTTTTTCATTCATAGGTTAGTTAATAATTGATTAGCGCTGATTATGATATTTTACGGTAATTATTGATTGAGAACAGTGATATTGAATACTTTTTTAATTATTAGCGTAGATATTTTTTTATTAAAAATATAGTATAGCGTACAAGTGTACGCTGATTTACTAGGTAGTGAACTAGTAATACCAGTTTGGGGACTAAGTTAAGTATAATGATATGTCCGATTTTTGAAATTTTCTTATTATAATAATGGTTATTTAAATGAAACGTGTAGTGATCACCGGTATCGGTATAGTCTCAAGCATTGGTAATAATGCTGAAGAAGTTTTAGCTTCATTAAAATCAGGTAAATCAGGTATTTCATACTCAGAAAGCTTTGCTGAGCAAGGCTTGAAAAGTAATGTTTGGGGTAAACCTGATCTAGAAATTAAAGATCATATTGATCGTAAAGCCTTACGTTTTATGGGTGATGCAGCAGGTTATGCTTATATCTCTATGGAACAAGCTATCAGTGATGCAAAATTAACTGAAGAGCAAATATCAAATGTTCGTACTGGTATTGTTGCTGGTTCAGGTGGCGCATCTTCTGCGAATATTGTTTCTTCTACTGATACGCTTCGTAACCGTGGTATTCGTCGTGTAGGTCCTTATGCAGTGCCTAAAACAATGAGCAGTACCGTTTCAGCCTGTTTAGCAACACCATTTAAAATTAAAGGTGTTAACTACTCTATCAGTTCAGCTTGTGCTACTAGCGCTCATTGTATTGGTAATGCGATGGAGCTTATTCAACTAGGCAAACAAGATATTGTTTTTGCTGGTGGTGGTGAAGAAGTTGATTGGTCATTAGCAATGATGTTTGATGGTATGGGAGCGTTATCTGCGGGTAGAAATGATACGCCAGAGCTAGCTTCACGTACTTATGATGCAGACCGAGATGGTTTTGTTATTTCTGGCGGCGGCGGCATGGTTGTTGTTGAAGAACTAGAACATGCTCTTGCTCGTGGCGCACATATTTATGCAGAAATTGTTGGCTACGGCGCAACATCAGATGGCTATGACATGGTAGCACCAAGTGGCGAAGGCGCAGTTCGTTGTATGCAACAAGCAATGCAAGGTGTAACAGGCGAAGTTGATTATTTAAATACTCACGGAACGTCTACTCCAGTAGGTGATGTTAAAGAGCTTGGCGCTATTCAAGAGTTATTTGGTGAAAAATCTCCTGCAATTAGTGCAACCAAAGCGATGACTGGTCATGCATTAGGTGCTGCTGGTGTTCATGAAGCAATTTACTCAATTCTAATGATGGAAAATGACTTTGTTGCACCATCAATTAATGTTGAAAATTTAGATGAACAAGCGCAAGGTCTAGACATTGTTACTAAAAAGCGTGATGCAGAGCTTAACTTAGTAATGTCAAACAGCTTTGGATTTGGTGGCACTAACGCTACCTTGGTAATGCAAAAATATAAAGCTTAGTTATCTTTTAATGATTTTTGCTGCTAATTGATATTAGAAATACTGTTAAATTAAGCCATGTAAGGTAAATTAGCCTACATGGCTTTTTTATGCTCGGTAAACTGCGTATAATGTGCAAAATGAAAATCAGCCAATACCCTCAAACAGAAAATGAAAATACTTTTCGATGAAAACATGCCTTATGCAAAAGAATTTTTTAATAACTTTGCTGGCAGTGACACTAAATTAGTTTCTTTTTCTGGTAGAGACTTATCTCCAGAGCAAGTGCTTGATGCAGATGTGTTATTAGTACGCTCAATTACTCAGGTTAATGAATCTTTACTGAGCAAAAACCAAAAATTAACTTTTGTGGGCACAGCGACCATCGGCACAGATCATATTGATCAAGCTTATCTTGCCCAGCGCAATATTGCTTTTAGTTCAGCCCCTGGTTGTAACGCTGTTTCTGTAGCTGAATATGTACTTAGTGCACTAGTTATATTAGCTGAGCGATACCTTCTTGATTTAACTAAGTTTACAGTAGGAATTGTTGGTGGTGGTAATACAGGTAGCCGCCTAAGTGAAAAGCTATTAGCCTTAGGCATTCATTACAAAATTTGTGATCCTTTACTTGCTGATGATATTAATGACTCGAGAGACTTCTACTCATTAGAGGAAGTGCTTGAATGTGATGTTATTTCATTACATGTACCTAAAGTAGTTGATGGCGAACACCCAACGTATCATTTGCTTGATGAAAGTCGATTAAATAATTTAAGAGATGATCAGATATTAATTAGTGCATGTCGTGGTGAAGTTATTGATAATCATGCTTTATTAGCATTAAAAAGCTCAGGACATGGGGTAAAGCTTGTATTAGATGTTTGGGAAGGTGAGCCCAATGTATTAACTCCATTGATTGATTATACTGAAATAGCTACAGCCCATATAGCTGGTTATAGCTTAGAAGGAAAAGCGCGTGGTACAGAAATGCTATATCAGGCATTATGTCAGCACATAAATATTGAGCCAATTTTTCAGTTAAATGCACTTTTACCAGCAGCAAATATTTCATCTGTAGAATTAAATCAAGAATTTAATGAAATAGTACTAAACCAGCTAGTTAAAATGGTTTACGATGTCAGGCGTGACGATGCGATATTTCGTCAACAGTTATCAAGTCAAGGTTTCGATGCTCTTCGGAAAAACTACCCAACTCGCAGGGAGTTTTCAGCAGTGCAAGTGATTTTGCCATTTAATGCCGATAGCGATGTGCCACATCGCTTAGGTTTCAGTAACGCTTAAATTATAAGTGACTACTACCCAATTTAAACATATGTAAAGAGAGAGGATCATGGCACAAAAATTTGATGTATGCATACTTGGCGCAACAGGGCTAGTTGGCAAAACCATTATGGAAATCTTAGAAGAAAGAGATTTCCCAATTAATAAACTATACCCATTAGCAAGTGCTCGCTCTGCTGGTGAATTTATTGAATTTAATGGCGAAAGCATTGAAGTGCTTGATGCAGATAATTTTGATTGGAGCCAAGCACAAATAGGTTTCTTCTCTGCTGGCGGTGCTACATCAGCAAAGTTTGCTCCTATTGCAGGTGATGCAGGTTGTATTGTTATTGATAATACTTCAGAGTTTCGTTATGACGATGATATTCCATTAGTAGTGCCGGAAGTTAACCCACAAGCATTAGGTGAATACCGTAATCGTAATATTATCGCTAACCCTAACTGTTCAACTATCCAAATGATGGTTGCTTTAAAACCTATATATGATGCAGTAGGTATTAGCCGTGTTAACGTTAGTACATACCAGTCAGTGTCTGGCGGTGGTAAAGCATCAATGGATGAGTTAGCGAAGCAAACCGCTGATTTGCTAAGTGGTAAGCCAGTTGAGTCTAAAAATTTCTCACGTCAAATCGCTTTTAATGTTATTCCTCAAATTGATGTGTTTCTTGATAATGGTTATACCAAAGAAGAAATGAAAATGGTTTGGGAAACAAAGAAAATACTATGTGACGATAATGTTTTAGTTAACCCTACAGCGGTTCGTGTACCAGTATTTTTTGGACATGGTGAAGCGTTACATATTGAAACTAACTCGCCAATTTCAGCCGAAGAAGTTAAAGATTTACTAGCGCAATCTCCGGGTTTAATCGTTGCGCAAAACGATGAAGACTTCCCAACTCAAATTGGTGAAGCAAGTGGTAAAGATGAAACTTTTGTTGGTCGTATTCGTGAAGATATTAGCCATAATTGCGGCATCAATATGTGGATAGTTGCCGATAACGTACGTAAAGGTGCGGCAACAAACAGTGTTCAAATTGCTGAATTGCTAATTAAAGATCACTTAAGCTAAATAAGCCAAGTAACTTATATAAACAGCTAAAAGTTTTAAAACTCGCCGTTAACATGAATATTTATGTTAACGGCGAGTTTTTTTGTTTTATTTCTCAAAAGATTGAGTAATCCCTTTTTAATTTGGTATTATTATTTATTAGCTAACTTTAGACCTAATGAAGATGGAATGAATTTTGCTTTGTTTTGTAAAGCTATCTATGGTCTAAGTCTTGTCAAATATCTGACAAGTAGCTAATTTTGTGAAAAATAATAACTGGGAAGTTTTCAATGAAAAAATTATTTAGCCTGTGCCTATGGCAGGTTGTTCTTGGTCTATTCGCTGTTAGTGTTTTCTCTATTACTATGTTTTCTGCAAGTAAACCTGCTTTTGCGCAAGAGGTTAACTCAGCAGAGCAACGTGGTGTTCGCATGCGTGGTCCTAAAAGTTCAGATGTCTTCCCCTATGATAGATACGGCCCAATCACTAAAAGAGATACCCTTTGGAAAATAGCACTAACGGTTCGCCCAGACAGCCGCTTAAGTGTATATCAAGTTATGGAGGCCTTATATCAAGCTAATCCTAACTCATTTGTTGATAGTAATTTCAATCACCTAGTAGAAGGTTCATATTTAAAAATACCATCATTTGATCGAATGATGTCTGTAAATAGCGAAGTCGCAAAATTAAAGTCTCGTCAAGATAATAAAGATTGGCAGAAAAAACAGCCTAAAAAAGTTGCTGCTAAACCGGTAAAGCCAAAAGAACCTACAGTTAATAAAAAAGACTTAGACACAGTAAAAGTTGAAATTAATGAAGAACTTAAGAAAATAGATGACGAACAACAAAAACGTTTAGCAACAATTCAAAATGATGTTTTAGATTCTATTGATGGCTTACAAGCTATTTTAAAAGAAAATCAAGATTTACGCCAAAGCCTGACTTCAGTTAATAGTCAGTTAGGCGTTATGCAAAAAGATGTTGCTAAAAGTAGAGAAATGAAATTACAAATGGATCAAATGAAAGATTTGATTCGCTTGCAGCAAGCACTTATAGATAAAGCTGAAGCAAAAGAACAAGAAGCATTACTAAAAAAACAGCAAGAAGAATTAGAAAAGAATGATTTTTTATCAAGCTACTGGTTTATCGGTTTAATGGCCACAATACCTGCTTTGTTGATTTTACTTGTTGTTATGCTTATTTTGAAACGTCGTAAAGCTTCGGATAATACTGGTGACAGTAAACCAATTAAAGAGTCTAAAAGTAAATCTAAAGACAAGTCAGAAGAACCTGAAGTTGATGATATAAATGAACTATCTCTTGATGATGAGTTACCTATCGAAGATGAGCTTTCTCTTGATGACGAACTTTCTTTAGATGATGACTTATCTATTGAGTTACTTGATGCTGAAAATGACACTGAAGACGATGTTATTCATTTAGATGACGATGATGATGACATTCTTGATGATCTTGATGATTTAGAAGACATATTACTAGATGATGAAACTGATGATCTAGAAGGTGATGAGCTAGATCAAAATGCACTTGACTCATTGTTGATGGAAGGTGATGCAATTGACGATACAAAACCAGATACACAAGAAGATGCTCTAGTTGATGAGCAACTTGATCAAAGCGATCTTGATGACCTTCTTGGCGAGCTTGGTGGTGATGACTCTTCTACAGAAGATGACGTAGATATTGGTGATGTCTTAACTGCTACTGACTCCAATGATGATATTTTAGCAGATGACGCTTCTCAAGAAGAAGTTTCAGACCCTGATGATATAGACTCTCTGCTTGATTCAATGATGTCAGATGAAGACCCTTTAACGGATGAAAATGTAGAAACTGAAGTTTCAGATCCTGATGATATTGATGCGTTACTTGATTCGATGATGGATGAAGATGAAACGCCTACAGTGGAAGAAGCAACAGAATCAGCAAATGATTTACAAGCAGAACTATCAGATCCCGATGATATTGATGCCTTGCTAGAAACTATGACAGTAGATGAAACGTCTACAGTGGAAGAAGCAACAGAATCAGCAAATGATTTACAAGCAGAACTATCAGATCCCGATGATATTGATGCCTTGCTAGAAACTATGACAGTAGATGAAACGTCTACAGTGGAAGAAGCAACAGAATCAGCAAATGATTTACAAGCAGAACTATCAGATCCCGATGATATTGATGCCTTGCTAGAAACTATG
>CAXIBS010000100.1:0-8141 GCA_964022585.1 uncultured Colwellia sp. | reverse complement strand
TTTGATCTGGGGATTTTACTTTCTTACGTGTTTTTATTTCTGTGTAATAGAACCTAAAGTTAAATTTTTCGAAATTCCTTGGGTTAAATTTATCAATAATGTAGTAATTATTGGTACGTGTGCTTTTACCGCATACCTTTTACTTTCAAACCTTCCATGGTATTTACCTGAAATTGGTGATGGTTCAAGTGTCGTTTCTGAGTTTTACTTAATTGTATTTGCAGCAATTTGTTTTGCGGTATATTCAAGTACAGATATTAAGTACGTACGATTTTTAAGTATTTCTACAACTTGGTTATTCATAGCATTAATTGGGTTTATGTGGGCAGGTGCCTTTGTATTGGGTGACAGTCAAATGTCAGCATTCACAGATAACTTAGCCTCTATCGGCACATACTTTGCCAACATAAATGAATTTGTTTTACCGCTTAACGATTACCATGAATTTTACCTATTTTGGTGGTTTGCTTGGAGTATTATGATTGGACAGTTTACTTCTCGTTTTGTTGGCGGGTTAAAAACTTTCCAAGTACTTGGCGCTATGTTGATTTTCCCTTCAATACCAATCGCAATTTGGTTCAGCGTACTTTACCACTATCATGAAGCGGGAATTCCAACGCAAGGCATTAAAAACTTTGCCATGGTATTTGTAGGTATTGTGTTTGTAATTAATTCACTCGACTCGTTAGTGCGTTTATACACAGATAATTTAAACATCACTGTAAAACGCTTTGGTAAAGCGAAGTATATGATTGGAAACATACTTGCGCTTTCATTATTAACATTATTGTTCAAGCTAGAGTTTTTACAAATACAGTGGGTAGGTGCATTGGTGATTGCCTTGTTTTTCCTATGTGCTGGCTTCATTGGCTATAGCAAATTTAAAACCGTTAATAGTATTGATAGCTCACCAAAAGCAAACAAGATTGACTACACTAAAATTGAGACACAAAGTTAGGGATTTATAATGAACAACAAACTAAAACAACTTGCAGTAGCATTGCCACTAGCACTTTTATCAACAACGGCAGCTGCAGACTGGTCAACAACTATCACAGCAGCATCAGATTACACTTTTAATGGTGTTAGCCAAACAGATAACGACCCTGCCTTACAAGCAAGTTTAGATTATGCTTTTGATAATGGCGTGTATGCCGGTGTATGGGCATCAAACGTTGACTTTGGTGACGATACTGATTTTGAACTAGATGGCTATGTTGGTCGATATGTACAATTAAACGACAAGTTTAGCGTTGACTACGGTATTGCATACTATACATACCAAGGTAATAACAGTGATGGAAATTACCCAGAGGTTTATACTAAATTTGGTTACGCAAGTGACTACGGCCAAACAGAGCTTAACTTTTGGTACAGCTGGGATTATTTTGGAACAAGTGCGGGCCATGTAGTTTCAATGATTGCTCATACTTATGAACTTGCACCAAATCATGCAATACGTGCAAGTTTTGATATCTCTAATTCACTTGACGGTGAAAAATGGGCTTGGGATGTAAACCAAAAGAAATCGTATAATCACTACCGTCTTGCTTATCAAACAAGTTACGAAGGTTTTGGTATTGAAGTAGCAGCTGAAAATACTAGCCTTGACTACGATTACGCCGATGAGCGCATCGTGTTAGCAATTTCAAGAACATTTGATTTATAAAGATTAATTAATTTTAACTCTGTACATAAAGTTAGCGAACCACAACCCAGGTTCGTTAAACTGAAAAAAGCCTCTTTATGAGGCTTTTTTATTGTTTAAATATTCAATTAATGCGCTTGATGTCAGCGGTCTTGAAAAGTAATACCCTTGCAAATGCGTTACGCCAAGTTGAGTAAGCTTTTTGCACTGCAAAGGTGTTTCAACCCCTTCAGCAATAACATTAAAATTAAGCGAACTTGCCATTTGCACTACTGCGTTAACAATGCTTAAGCCTCTTTCATCCTCATCTTGAACAAAACTTTTATCTACTTTTACAATATCTACACCAACATCAAGCATACTTGATAAAGAAGAGTAACCGGTTCCAAAATCATCTATTGAAATTCTAACACCCAACTCTTGTAATGATTTAACAACATACAAAAATGTATGCTTATCGTTTGCAAATACAGATTCAGTAACTTCTAAATGAAGCTTATGAGCAGGAAAATTTAAATCCGCCAAAATGCTTTTAACCTTACTGGCAAACTCTATCTCCTTAAGCTGCATTACAGATACATTAATACTGACTGATAAATCTGGAGTTAATTTTTGAAAAGTAAGTGCTTGTTGGCATGCCGTTTCGAGTACCCAAAAACCTATTTTTGAAATTAACCCATACTGCTCAGCAATAGGTATAAACTCGTCAGGAGGAATGTTTTCTCCTTTCAATTGCCAACGTATAAGCGCCTCAATCGCATAAATATCATGTGTTTTAGAGTCAATAATGGGCTGGTATACTAACGAAAAACAATTGTTGATGAGCGCTGTTAAAAGCTCTTCGCTAAGCAGGCGCTTTCTTTCTAATTCTGAACGAAGCGACTCGCTAAAAAAACTTATTTGCCCACGATTCATTCTCTTTTGATGATACATTGCCATATCGGCATTTAAAATTAAGGCATCCAGATCTCTACCATGCTCTGGGTAAAGTGCAATACCTATGGTTGCCCCTACCCGTGCACCGTGCTCTGTTTCTGGATGATCCTGCGTAATTGCATCAATAATTTCTTTAGCAAAATCGTATGTATTTTCTTTGCATACAAAATCACTTAAAATTAAGAACTCATCGCCACCCCAGCGGCACTTTTGCTGATTATGAGCACACACGTCAGAAATACGTTTCGCTGTTCTTCTTAAAACATTATCGCCTACCTTGTGACCCATCACGTCATTTATATTCTTAAACCCATCTAGGTCTATAAAAAATAGCGCAAAAGGTGGGTCTGGATAATGCTTAATTCTCTTTTTTGCATCATTTAAAAATGCATTTCGATTTAATAATTGAGTTAGCGAATCAGAGTTTGATAAATGCATTATTTCTTTAGTACGCGCATCAACTCTTAGCTCCATTCTTTCTAGCAAATCGCTGTTTTGATTTTTTAAATGTATTGCCTGTTGTGTAAATGCAGATGCTTTATTTAGAGTTAACAAGGTAATTGAGCCATAGCCAATACCCAAAAAGCCGAGTACATTTTCGTAATAGTCTTCAGACATTATTAGCACTAAAGCGTAGGGAAATAACAGAATAAAAGCATAAGCAAAACAGGTCAGCTTATGTGCTGACAAAACATTGGCAGAGCCACCACCAAGAGCGGATAATATAATTATGATACTTGTGGCTTCTAGGGGGGCAAAAGAAGTGTGAAAATACAAGGCATAACTGCACCATATAATGGCAGTTATAATAACCCCTGTTGAAAACTTTAGTAGGTCTAATTGGGTAGCCGTTTTGTTTGTTTTTAAAAATAGACGAATATCTAAAAAACGGATCCCCAAAGCAAGCAGCATAATAAGCCACCAAACTAGCTTGTCGTTATAGCTTAACAATCCGCCTTTATTAAAACTAAAAGCAATACATGCGCTGGCAAATAAAGAGACGAGTAAACCTGAATAAGCGTTCTCGTAAAGCAATCTAACGGTATCATTAAGGTTTTCTTTGATTAGGGAGCTTCGATGCATATTATCTAAGCCTTTACATTCGTTTTTATTATTAGTTTAACTAAAGCTATGCCTTAATTAAAAAATTGTCCAGTAAACGCCCTAGCAACACATTTATTTAGAAATTTCCCAGGCGCTAGAGCCAGATGCAGATAAATTAGCGTTATTATTACGTAACACTTTATTTCCTACATTAATTGACGACTCAGGTCGACTGACTAAATAACCTTGAACTGAGCTCACACCTAATTTTTTCACAAGCTCAAACTGGGCGATTTCTTCAACGCCTTCTGCGACAATTTTAAGCCCCAATCTTTGCCCAAGCTCACTAATTGTATTGAGTATATCGTTATATTTTTTGCTTTTGTTAGCTTGTGTAATAAACGAGCGATCTATTTTTATAACATCGATGGGTAAATCTGCTAGCGTACTTAAAGAGCTAAACCCGGTACCAAAATCGTCTATAGCAATAGTTACACCGTCTTCTCTTAGCTTGCTCAACTCATCAATAATTCTAGAGCTTGCCTGAATAAAGGTAGACTCTGTTACTTCAAGCATTAAAGACGTTGCCGGTAACCCCGTACTTTTGAGGATTTTTGTGATCCAATCGTATATATCACGATGTTTTAACTGAATACCGGAAATATTCACTGATATTTTTACTTTACGCATACCCGCATTGTGCCAAGCAGCCATTTGTCTGCATGACTCAAGCATAATCCAATCACCTAACTCTAATATTAAATTTGATTCTTCAGCAATAGGAATAAATTCAGCGGGAGAGATCATACCTTCAACGGGGTGATTCCATCGAGTGAGCGCTTCAAAATAGTCAATCATGCAATCTTCTACGTGCACAATTGGCTGAAAAGACAAATAAAAGTCTTTACATGCAATGGCTAAACGAAGCTCTTCAAGTAAGTAATGATAGCGACGCATTTTATTACCCATTTCTGGAGAATAAACTTTAAAAATACCTTTACCATCACTTTTAGCACGATACATTGCTACATCAGCTAGTTGTAATAGTGCTTGTGGTGTAGATGCGCTTTCTGGATAAGTAGCAATACCAATGCTTGCGCTAATTTTTACAATCTTATTGCCAAGCACAAAGTCTTTTTCAAGCTCACTAAGTACTTGCTTGGCTATGTCGACTACTTTGTCACTTTCGTCCAACGATTCAATAAATATAGAGAATTCATCACCGCCTAAACGCGATAAATTTTGTTCTAACTGGTTTGCAGAATTGATATTACTCAACTTATGGTGACGCAACACATTAGCTAATCGCGTGGCAACTTGCACCAATATTTCGTCGCCAAAACTATGACCAAATGAATCATTTACTTGCTTAAACCCATCTAAATCTATAAACAACAATGCACAAGTAAGTTCTTTTTGACCGGTTTGATTTATGTGCCTACCAATATGCTCTATGTAGGCATGTCTATCGATGAGTTGTGTTAATTTATCTTGGCATATACTTGTTTGTGTTTGTTTCACATAATTCACTACATGCATATTTAAGGTCGTGATAGATTTGCTTAAATTACTAATACCATTAGGGTTTTGAGCAGGTTCAATATCTAAGTTAAACGACTCTAAAAGTTTATTAGCCTGCTGATTAAGTTGGCTTAGCTTATGTTTGTGATTTTGTTTCCTGCTTTGTTTTTTTATGTAGACAGCAAGCAAAAGTATACAAGAGAAGAAAATAATAATGTTTTTAGGCGACGTTAACACCATCAAGATGAGTGCGTTTGAATCAGCCGCAATAAAATGTTGATCCGTTGTTTTAACAAGAAGTAATGTTTGAGAAGCACTGTCAATTGTATAATGACCGCTTAAAACAGGGTTGTACCAAGGGGCAATATCTAAACTGGTGCTGCTTATATCAAATTTTTTAACACTAAAATTAGACTGAAACAGATTGGTACGGCTTATTTGGCTCGTTAATTCAGCATTTAGGTAAAAGCAAAATAACAAAGTGACTAAGGAAATTAATCCAACATGCTTTAATTTGTTCATGAAAAATTCCCTAACAATACTAATCCTTAATAACTAAATGCTCATTATATCCCCTATTTTTGTTTGTAAGCAATTATTAATGACTTGTATGCTATTTTTTGTTCATTTTAATATAGCTAAGTTATTGTTTATTCGTTAAGGCAATTATTTTTAGCGCAAAGTATCCGCAAACTCACCATGTATTTGATAGATTGCTCACAAACAGCTTATATGTATATTTTGCTTGTGAGCTTAAATCTATCTATGCCTTTAAAGCTGCCATGCGTAACTTACTTTTGTAAAAAAGGTGCGTTGGTCGCGCTCAATATTTTCTAGTGTATCATCCTGATACCCTCTATCTGAGTAACCTAGGTAAAATAACGTTTGTGCGTTAATTTTATACGAATAAACAAGTTGGCTGCCATAGTCTATATTTGTTTTGCTTACTTGATAAAAATAAGCGTCTTTGTTTCTGTCTATATCTTCAACCTGTAAAATGAGCTTTAACATTGATCGCATGTTAAATTTATAATGCAGTCTAAAATCGACTAAATTAGCTGTGTAAACGCGGTCATCTCGTGGGTTATCTAACTTACTATAACTGTGTCTTATATCCACTTGCCAATGATCGTTTATATCCCAAACTGCTTGCGTTTGTGTATTAATTACATCGCCAAGCTCTAAATTTGTATAGTCAATACGGCTTGCATATTCTAAATAAAACGATAAGTTCAAGTCTTTTGTCGGTTTAAGCGAAGTGTAAAGATAACCTATATTCTGATTGTAAAATTCATCGTAATAACTTTCTTTACGGTGAATAAAACCAATATTAAATAAAGACTGCTTTTGCCCCTTAAAACTTAAAAAGCCTTCGTATTCTTCCTCAAGCAAGTCACCACTTTGCGACCAGGTTTTATCCCAATCAGCTTCATAAGACCATGACGTAATTAAATCTAACTCATCTCGATACCACGTTTGACCGCCACCAATTAGGACCTTTTCATAATCGACTTTTTCTTGGTATCCTAAATCGGTGCGATAATCCTCACCAATATTTTCATAAGATGTGTAAAGTTTATAGTCTCGCTTGTCACGCGTTAACTCAATTGCGTATGCCTGATCAGATTGCGTTTTGGATAGTCCATAGTTATCAACCAAAAAGTCAGAATTTCGTGTATCAGCTGACGAAACCTGATAAAGCAATGTATCTGACTGATTAAACCAATAACTGCCATCAACTGATAGTACCGTATTACGATAATTATCGCTTTGTCGGTGTGTACTTGAAACGCCCAACGTTCCTTGATCACCTAAGTCATATTGATAACGGCCTACTGCAGCCTGTGTTTTTTCATTTAATGAAGCAAAACCAGAGCCTTGATTTGAAGGAAGTAGAATATTACTGTTTTCATCATCAGCTAACATAAGTGCATAGCTATGCCCATCCGTTTTACCGGTTAACTTAGCGCCTAAAGTTGGCTCTGCAATGGTTCGGGTGTATAAAAGCTCAAATAAGCTACTTTTAAAATATGAGGCACCATCTAAAAAGAAAGGTCTTTTTTCTGCATAATAAATTGAGTAGGTTGTATTCACATCAAGCTCTAGTGAATCAGTCTCTACTTGCGAAAAATCAGGATTAATAGTCGCATTTAATACCGCGTCTTTTGTTATTCCCCAGCGTAAATCTAAACCGGCTTCAGTATCTATGTTACCGTTCTCCCAGTCACCGGGGAGTTGCGCTTTATCATCGTGACGAAGCGCTGTAAGCGTTGGGGTAAGTTGTACATTTTTACTTGATTCAATTTCACTTAAGCCCGTTAACTTATCAAACTGGCAAAGGCTACATTTGACATCGCGGTCGAACCCCATGTTAGATATTTGATAGAGCACGTCCCGTGGGTAGTTTCTCATTAACAAAAACCCCCACGTTAAGTCTTTTTTATCTTCTGGAAAACGCAATGCTTTAAAAGGAATACGCATTTCAACTACATAACCTTCATCGGTAATTTTTCCGGCACTATCCCAAATTGCATTCCACGACGGATCAGACTGCCAACCATCGGTATCGCTCATGCGTAAATCGCCTTGTGCACCTAACGGGTTAACAAAAAACTCATAGCCTGAGCGCTCATCATTAAAGGTATCTATTACGAGTATGGCAGTGTCGTCTTGCCAAAGGGTATCTCGGTCACGAAGTGAAGCACGTATTTGATCTGGCTCCGGATCGTAAGCAATAAAACCAACATACAAATTTGTGCCATCTTCGTACATGTAGGCATCGGTTTTTACCGGAGGCGCGCCTCTTTCATTAGGCTCATCTTGAACGAGTAAAGGAACGTAGGTCGCTTTTTGCCACTGCGCTTCATCAAGTACGCCATCAACACTAATATTTTGATTGATTCGTGCTAGCGATACCTGCTCTTTTTCTGCAAATACACAGAAGCTATTAAATAGGAGAAAAAAGGATAAAAGTAAAAGCGTGAGTGGTTTT
>CAXIBS010000099.1:0-8253 GCA_964022585.1 uncultured Colwellia sp. | reverse complement strand
TGAGGGTCGGATAGATCAGTAAGGGATAAATCTACAATTTTTAATGATTCGCATTTATAAGCAACAGAGTCAGAAAATAACTCATCTTTACTACCAAAGTGGCTATATACCGTTTGTTTAGAAACATCGGCATTTTTTGCAATAAGATCCATACTTGTTGCCGCATAGCCTTTCTCAGTAAACAGATTAACCGCAGCATCTAATATTTGCTTTCGTTTTACTTCATTTTTACTACGTCTATTAACCATTCTCTCGCGCTACACCTATTACTTATGCGGGTATTTTATCATTTTAATAATAATAAACTAGACAGTCTACTTTCTTGTTATTAAAATAACCTAAAATAGACTAAACAGTCCAGTTTTGTTTAGCATCAATTTATTAATACTTTTCAAGTATTTTTTATTTAGGTACAGGTAAATGATTCAGCATAATAAAACGCTTTTTTTTAAATATCAGTTTGCAAAAATCAAAGCAGTTCTCTTCATTCTGTTTACAACTTCTACTTTAACTGCCTGCTCAAAAGCGGTGGAAACAACACAACCTAATGATAACTACCAACAAAGTGCCGCATTAATTACTCTTACTCCCGTACAAAGCTACACGGTAAGCAGAGATTATCTTGGTCAACTTATTGCTAAGCAGCACACAAATCTTAGCTTTGAGTATTCAGGTAGAGTGAATCAAGTGTTTGTTGATACGGGCGATGTGATAAAAAAAGGGCAGCTACTTGCGCAACAAGATACTCAGTTACTTAGCTATAAAACAGCGGAGTTACAATCACAAAAAGAGCAAGCCCAAGCACAAATCACCTTGAATAAAGCCAACTTGAAGCGCATTAATACCTTAATTGATGATGGCTACAGTTCCGTACAACGCTTAGACGAATTAAAGAGTGAAAATAAAATTTTGCAGGCACAGATAAACGGACTCAATGCTCGCATAAGCACATTGGAATACCAAAGAAAAAAATCATCCTTAATCGCTCCTTTTGATGGTGTCATTACAGAGCGATTAATTTCAAATGGCGAAGTGATCAGTGCAAGCCAACTCAGTTTTCGTTTTATAGAAAATGCAAATAATGAGGTAAGTGTTGGTATCCCAAGCAAAGTAGCAAGTACGTTAACTTTAGGGCAAGTTTTTGATGTAAAAATAGATAACCAACCCGGCAAAATTAACAGTAATCAAGCTAAGTTAATTGCTATTGGTCAACAAATAAATAGCGTTAATAGAACCATACAATTGCGCTTAAAGATGTTAAAAGATCTAGATAAAACTCAGCGCTATAATGGTCAGTTAGTACGAGTAACGATCGAGCAAGAAATTAAAAAACCTGGATTTTGGCTACCTATTAGTGCCATTACAGATGGAGTTAGAGGTCAATGGCAAATATTAACAGCTAGCTCAACAAAAAACGACAGCACAAGTTACCAACTACAATCAGCAACAATTAAAATACTACATATAAAAAACCAGTCTGCATATGTGAATGGCTTATCATTAGCGCCACAACAAATAATAGCCCAAGGTGTTCACCGTTATGTAAGTGGACAAGTAGTTAAAGAAGTAACACAAACATTGGCTAACACTGCAGGTGATAAAGAATGATCCGCTCATTTGTTAAAAATGGTCGATTAATGTCATTGGCCATAATTCTTTTAATTGTGTCAGGATTTGCCGCACTATCAACAATGCCGAGGATGGAAGATCCGCGGATGGAAAATAGGCATGCTAGCGTATTAACACGCCTACCAGGTGCAAGTGCAGAACGCATAGAAGTACTCATCACTGAAAAAATAGAGCAAAAATTACGTAAACTTTCTGAAATTAAAAATATTACTTCTGTATCACGTCCTGGTATTTCAGCAGTAAAAATAGAGCTAAAAGATGAGGTAACAAATTCGGTACCTATTTGGTCTAGGGTTAGAGATTTACTTAACGATGTAACACCACAATTTCCAGCCAATACAATAACCCCAACTTTAGAAGATGATAGAAGTTATGCTTTTACTCAGCTCATTGCTTTAAATTGGCAAGGTGATACGCCAAGTGATATTGCTAGTTTAGGCCGTTACGCTAATGACTTACAAAACCGTTTACGAATTGTTAGCGGGACTGACTTGGTTAATATTTTTGGCAATGGCCAAGAAGAAGTTTTAGTAGAAATTGAACAAGGACTTAGCAGTAAGCTAAACCTTTCAAGCCAGCTTATTGCTCAAAAAATCTATAACGCAGATGCCAAAGTATCTGCCGGACAATTAATTAATACTCATAACCAAATGCAGGTAGAGTTAAATGGGGCTTTCAATAGTGTAACCCGCATCGAAAATATTCCTATAAAAGAAGAAAGTTCAGGTACTATTTTACGATTAGGTGACATAGCAACAGTCAGTAAAAGCTTAGCTTGGCCAGCTCAAGAAAAGGCAATTATTAATAATAAACCTGCTGTCGTTGTAGCGGCCCGAATGCTACCAAATTTGCGTATAGATCAATGGAGTAAAAAAATAACAAAAGAAGTCACTCAATACGCAAGCCAGTTACCGAAAAATATTAAGCTTGAAGTATTATTTGATCAAAGTACCTATACAGAAAAACGTCTTGGGGATTTACTCAATAATATTGCACTGGGTTTTATTTTAATTTCAACCGTATTACTAGCCACATTAGGTTGGCGATCTGCTGCTATTGTCGCAGCATCTTTACCCTTAACCGTATTATTTACGCTTTCTGTTATGAATTTTTATGGCATTCCTATTCACCAAATGTCAGTCACAGGGTTAGTAGTAGCTTTAGGTATTATGGTTGACAATGCTATTGTAATGACAGATACAATTCAAACAAAGCGCCAAGAAGGCATGGGTAGACTTGATAGTGTTGGCTTTGCTGTAAAACACTTATGGTTACCTTTATTAGGCTCTACTATCACTACTATTTTAGCCTTTATGCCGCTTATTTTAATGCCCGGCGCAGCTGGCGAGTTTGTAGGAGGAATTGCTTACAGTGTCATTTTCTCTCTTATTGGCTCTTATCTTATTTCTCATACTATTGTTGCCGGTTTAGCAGGACGCTTCCTTCCTAAAGGTCAAGCATTACAAAGTTCAGGTAAAAAGAGTACTCATTGGTATCAAGTGGGTGTACATATGCCAAGGCTAAATAAGCTATTTGAAAAAGGGTTACGCTGGGCATTATGTTATAAAAAGATAACCATCATTACTGTTTTCACATTACCTTTGTTAGGTTTTATTTTATCTAAACAATTAAGTGAGCAGTTCTTCCCACCTTCAGATCGCGATATGTTTCAAATTGAATTATTTATGCCAACGCAGAGTAGCATTTTGAATACCCAAGCTACCAGCCAACAGATAAGCGACTACCTTTATCAACAAAAAGGAATAGAAAAAGTTCGTTGGTTTCTAGGAAAAAATGCTCCATCTTTTTATTATAATTTAACGCCAACAAAGGATGGGTTTCAAAATTACGGTCAGGCGATGATTACAGCTACCGATTTTCAATCAGCAAATACGTTGATTCCGTTATTGCAGAGCGCTTTAGATGATTTAATACCTCAAGCACAGATACTGGTAAGAAAGCTCGAACAAGGCCCTCCTTTTAACGCACCTGTAGAGCTTCGCGTTTATGGTCCAAGTTTGGATACCTTAAAAGTGATTGGTGATGATCTGCGAAGAATTATGGCGAAAACAACCGACATTATTCATACACGTGTCTCATTATTACCAGGCACACCAAAGGTATGGGTAAATACTGATGAAGAAGCTGCAGCTTTACTCGGCTTATCTTTGGTTGATATTGCATCTCAATTACAAAGTAGTTTAAGTGGACAAGTTAATGGGTCAATCATCGAAGCTACAGAGTCAATTCCTGTAAGGGTTAGGCTAGCAAATGAGAAAAGAGCAGATATAAATGATCTTGCTAACATTAACTTGCTCAGTTCAAACAAAGGAGAAAACGCCCTACCGATTCCGCTAACTGCCATCGCTGATTTTTCACTAAAACCTAGTCGAGGTGCTATCCCACATAGAAACGGTTCTAGAGTAAATGTTGTTGAAGGTTATATTCGCTCAGGTGTTTTACCAAGCAAAGTATTAACTAAAGTTATCGCAAATATTGAAGCAGAGGGTTACCAATTACCTGCAGGGTACAAAATGGAAATTGGTGGTGAGTCTTCAAAGCGTAATGACGCTGTTGGTAAACTACTAGCGAGTATCGGTATTATCTTTACGTTATTAATAACTGTTGTAGTGCTTTCTTTCAATTCTTTTAGGCTTGGCGGTGTTATTTTCTTCTCTGCCTTGCAATCAGTAGGGTTGGGGCTACTAACCGTATATTTATTTGATTATCCGTTTGGATTTACCGTGATCATTGCTTTACTCGGTTTAATGGGATTAGCAATTAATGCTGCCATCGTTATTATTGCTGAATTAAAAAGTGATGCTCAAGCAGTGCAAGGTGATGCAAGCGCAATTATCAAAGGTGTGCAAGGTTGTACTCGCCATATAACCTCAACCACCATCACCACCGTAGGCGGGTTTCTTCCTTTAATTTTAGCTGGAGGTGGCTTTTGGCCACCTTTTGCAGTCGCTATAGCAGGTGGTACCGTATTAACGACGCTCTTGTCATTTTTATTTGTACCTGTAGCATTTTCTTGGTTTAGCCAAAGAAAAAGTTTTGAGTTAACTGAGCAGGCTTAGATTATTGACGGTTAGAAGAGGTTTTTGAATTACCCTGAATATGATAGTTTTCATCAATTTTTTTTATGCGCTCTAAGTGCTTAACATGAGCACGACGAGCCGCATAAGCAAAAATAGCAATTATGATGACAACTAGTATAACTAGCGAGAGGGGCTCTCTTGTAAAAAAATTGTTGATCCAATCCATGGTTCATATTCCTTGAAGTAAAGTAACTATTCTTATTATTTTAAATTGGTACTAATTTCAAAAATTTACTCTTCGAAATAAGTTCCCCACCCATCATAGTCTACTTTACATTTTTTTGCTAATTCATACATTTCTTTTGTTTCTTTACGTAATAATTCAGCATTTAACATTTGCTCAGTAACAATGTCAAAAGCAAAAACTTTGTCACCATTTTCTAATTCAGCTTCTTCTGGCTCTTCTATTTCTAAGCCTAATTTAAATGCTGTAATAGCCGCTTTTTCTAGTAAATCAAAATTTTCACTAGCAAAGTGATGTTCAATTGTGTGATAAACTTCTTCGTTTGTTCCGTCTTCAAGCAGTTCATTCACAAGTGCTTCGGTATGTTCAAACCAGTGGGTTAATTCTTCGTCAATCATTATTTATTACCTTTGTGATTATCTTTACTTGCGTTATTGGCAATTTCTTCATCTAATTGCTCAATTTTAGCTTTCATCTGTGTGTAAGCTTGATCTGCTGCACTGCGAGCACTAGCAGGTGTATTGTCTGCTATATAAATGGGATCTAAAAATTCAATTATAATCTTGCCATTATTCCATCGGCCTAATTTAATTGTGTCAATTTGATTACTAGCACAAATAGGGACAATTGGCACATTTGCTAAGGCTGCGGTGCGAAATGCTCCGGTTTTAAAAGGAAGTAAACCACGCCCTCTCGTACGAGTACCTTCTGGAAACATCCATATAGAAAGCTTTTTCTCTTTAATCTTTTTCGCAGTTAAATTAATAAAGCCCATTGCTTTACTACTATCTTTACGATCAATTAATATATTTCCAGTTAGCCAGTACATTTGTCCGAAAATAGGAATCCACTTTAAACTTTTTTTGCCAACACTAACCGTACTTGGCTGTACAGCATTAGCCATTGTAAAAATATCGTAGCTATTTTGATGATTACCAATATAAACGGCTGGGCCAATATTTTTAACTGATTCAGGTATTCTCACTTCAACATCGAAGCCTAATATTTTAGTTATCTTACCTAAATACCTCGCTGTATGATGAACGTTGTTACGATGAAAAGGTCTCAATAAACAGTAAATACAAGATGCTATACAGATAAAAAGAAAAGTTATAGACATCACAATAAAGCGGATGATTGTTAACAACGGGGAGATCCTCATAAAATTTCAGACGGCGAGTATATAGGCAATAGTATATAAGCGCAAAGTTATAACGATGAAATTAGCCCATGATTTTATTTTTTATACCGTTACGTTTTTAAATAAAGGCTTAAACCAATTATTAAAGGCTAACTCACTTAATTAAACCATAGTATTTACTAAGATCTGATAGCCTATTTCTGTAATTCTTACTCTTCATGTAGTTAACTTAACGAGGGTCTGATTCTTTAATTCCAGTTTCATTAGCATATTTTTGATAAAAATCAGCCAAACCATCGAGAGAATAAAAATCATATAATTGGCGAAAATCTACCCAATCAAGCAAGCAATACAAACACATGGCAGGATAATCCCATTGTTCAAACTCTCCCTTATTTACAGCTTCAGCTAATACTAAAAATGTTTTTTCAATACGCTCTCGCTGTAAGTTATAAAAAAGCTTATCTTCATTTGTTTCTACACCTGAGCGATTTAATATAAATAAACTAATTAAGGAGTCATTTGCAGCATCAATTAACGTTAATAAATTTTCTTGTGGCCAGCTAAGAGGAGTTTGTTGATATTTTTGCGATAGATAGCGAAAAATAACTCGAGAATCATAGATACACTGCCCTTCATCAATAAGTGCAGGTACTTTTTGTGCTGGATTATTATCAGTTAGTAATTGTCTATCTTCGCTATTTGCAAAAATATCTAAATGTATAAATTCAAAATCAGTTACATTAAGCTTCGCAAAGTATAAACGTAATCGTCTTACAAATGGTGAAGTAGTTGAGCCTAATAATTTCATATCATATCCAATAATTAAAAGCAGAATAACACTATACCTAAAGCACGGATAATTAATAACCAAAGCGCAAAAATAAAATGTAAAGTTATGTATTACTCGTCAAGCTATTGAGTTTTTGCATGATATATTCTTGACTAGAACTTGATAAGTAGGCTTTAGATAAATAGCTTTTACTGGTATTTTTACCTACTGTAAAACTTAAAACAAATCCTTGTTCAGTTTCGGTAATTTTAGACACATCAGTCCATAGAATACGGCTATTGTGATAAAAAGATTCACTGAGCACTCCTTGTTCATCAATCGTTAACGTAACTTCACTTCCTGATGATCTACTTAGCATCTGCCTTAACACCCACCATGGCTGACTATAATAAATAGCTAATGCTTCTAAGATACCCAATGCAACAACAAACCAAGCAGCGTAACTATTAATGGGCGTAAAAAGTAAAATAAGTAAGCCAAAAGCAGCTAAAACGGCCCCTTTAAAATATGCATTGGCAGATTTATCTACCGTATTAGATTGGCTGTAACACTCATTAAAGTGAGCTTTATCTAGGGTGAATTTACATGTAAACGAAATAGGTGTATTCATTGCTAAAGGTTAAGACCATTATCTAAAGAAGGGATTATTAAAAAGTGAGTCTAACAGAGCAGACTAAAGTCATCAACGTAACATCATCATGGTTAAACAGAAATTAAGATGCTCTATTAGCGAGCAAAGTTGTTGAAAGTCATCCGAAGAAATATCTTTTTTAGCTAAGTTAGCTTGTTCTTCTTGTATCTGATTAACAAAGTATTGAGCGCAAATAACGCCTATAACTTTTTCATCAATTTTAACAGGGATAATAGCGAGAGTTCCCTCTTGAATAAATTCTATTAGTTCTTTAGTCATAATATCTCGCCATTGCCTATGGTGAGAGTCATTTATAAGAGCAGGCATTTTAGAGTCAAAGACTCTCGCAATAGCATTGTCACCCTCATGTATATTAATAGATATTTTTGCAGCATCATTTAGAGCGTACTTATTAAAAACAAAGCGAGATTTAACATGCGTTTTATTATCTGACAGCATTAAAAAGCTACAACGATCAAATTTAAAAGAATTAACCATATCAACTAATATTATTTGCAAAAACTCATTTATATCACGACTAGATTTCATCAAACTTGTTAGTTTCATAAAAGCGGTTAGTAGCTTTTTTTCTTTACTCATTTCTTTAATTGATGAGCTACAAAGGTTTTTATCAAAGTCACTTGCTACTGGCAAAGGCTTAATTAAATCTATAAGAATATCTGCACCGTATGAATTAAGTAACTTAGCAGATTTTTCCCTTGTTTTAGTGATTCTAACCTTTAATTGCGAAACTGAAATTTTCATTATTTTGGC
>CAXIBS010000098.1:0-8281 GCA_964022585.1 uncultured Colwellia sp. | reverse complement strand
GATTTACGCAATAAAACCATTGTTAATAAGTCAGTATTATTAAGTACCACCATGGCTGGCGGCATGATAGTACAAAGCTTTACTTTTGAGCTTTATGTTAAAGATGAAAGTTCAGCTGCTCAAGCATTAGAAAAGCACGACTTATTCTATAAAGGTACTGCTGTATTTGGTTACTTCGGTGGTGATGCCCTAACTAACCAACTAGGGATAGATAACGGTAAAACAACCTATCCTTGGTTTGAAGATAACAATACGCCTAAATCTGATATTGAAGTGATTGATTTAACTAACCAAGCGTTAGCCTTATATAAAGCACCAAGCAATAAGCCGCACTATAAGCTTGCTGGCGGTCAAATGAACTTTATTGACACTGTCTCAATTGTTGAAGGTGGAGGTAAAGCAGGTGTTGCTTATGTACATGGTCAACGTACCATAGATGCTACTGATTGGTTCTTCCGTTACCACTTCCACCAAGATCCAGTAATGCCGGGATCATTAGGTGTAGAAGCGATTATCGAATTAATGCAAACCTACGCCCTTAAAAATGACTTAGGTAAAGACTTTACTAACCCAAGATTTATTGCGCCAACGACTTTGGTTAAATGGAAGTATCGTGGTCAAATTACGCCATTAAATAAACATATGACACTTGATGTTCACCTTACCGATATCATTAGAACTGATGGTGAAGTGCGCTTAGTAGGCGATGCTAATTTATCGAAAGATGGTTTAAGAATATACGAAGTGAAAGATATTGTGTTGTCTATCATCGAAGCGTAAATAACAGCTCACCTCATTGCCATTTGGCACTGTAGCGACATCAGAAATACTAGTTGGTAGGCACCAATTCCGTGTTTCTTCTTTGCTACAGCACCAACTGGCTGCGAGCTAAACTATTATTAAATTATGATTATTTGTTAGTAAGTAAATAAAGCTAATGAATGATGAAAAAGAATAACAGGAAATAAAGATGTCGAATTTAAGTTTTACCAATGCCAACGCGATTGATTGGGCTTGGACAGTAGATGATAACAATATAAAAACTGATAGTGGTGGTATTAAAACTGCGTTAATGGATTTAGCTTCCCCTGTATATGTTGCTAAAAAAGGTAATGATTTTGGTCTGGTGAATGCTACATCAACATCGGGTGCAAGTGATGTATTAGCTTTTGCTCAAAAGCTAAACCCTGAAGATTTAGGTGATGAAGCCTACAAAAAACAACATGGCGTTAAGTATGCTTATCATGGCGGCGCAATGGCCAATGGGATTGCCTCTGTTGAGTTGGTTGTTGCCTTAGGTAAAGCAGGATTCTTATGTTCATTTGGTGCTGCAGGTTTAGTACCTGATGCAGTCGAAGATGCTATTCGTCGTATTCAAGCTGAATTACCTAATGGCCCTTATGCGGTAAACTTGATTCATGCACCTGCAGAAGAAGCATTAGAGCGTGGCGCGGTTGAGCGTTTTATTAAACTTGGCGTTAAAACCGTTGAAGCTTCAGCCTATTTAGGTTTAACCGAGCATATTGTTTGGTATCGTGTTGCTGGTTTATCAAAGAATGCTGATGGCACTGTTAATATCGGTAATAAAGTTATCGCTAAAGTGTCTCGTACCGAAGTGGGTCGTCGCTTTATGGAGCCAGCGCCACAAAAATTCCTTGATAAGCTACTAGCGCAAGGAAAAATCACAGCAGAGCAAGCGGAGCTTTCTAAGCTTGTACCTATGGCTGATGATATTACTGCTGAAGCTGATTCAGGTGGTCATACTGATAACCGTCCATTCTTAACCTTATTACCAACCATTATTGCCCTTCGTGATGAAGTGCAAGCACAATATAATTTCTCGCCAGCACTACGTGTTGGTGCAGGTGGTGGTATCGGTACGCCAGAAGCAACGCTTGCTGCCTTTAATATGGGGGCAGCATATATTGTACTAGGTTCAGTGAACCAAGCATGTGTTGAAGCAGGCGCATCTGAATATACACGTAAGTTATTGGCAAATGTTGAAATGGCTGATGTGACTATGGCACCAGCGGCTGATATGTTTGAAATGGGTGTTAAATTACAAGTAGTAAAACGTGGCTCAATGTTCGCTATGCGCGCTAAAAAACTTTATGACTTATACGTTGCTTATGACTCGATTGAAGACATTCCAAGTGATGAACGAGTGAAAATTGAGAAGCAAGTATTCCGTTCGAACTTAGATGATGTTTGGGCCGGCACAGAAGCCTTCTTCCAAGAACGTGATCCAGAAATGTTAGCCCGTGCACAATCAAGCCCTAAACGTAAAATGGCATTAATTTTCCGTTGGTATTTAGGCTTAAGCTCTCGTTGGTCAAATACTGGTGAGAAGGGGCGTGAAATGGATTACCAAATTTGGGCTGGCCCAAGTTTAGGCGCCTTTAATAGCTGGGTAAAAGGTAGTTATTTAGAAGACTATACTCGACGTGGTGCGGTTGATGTGGCTTTGCATATGTTAAAAGGTGCTGCGTATTTACAACGTGTTAATCAGCTTAAGCTGCAAGGCGTAAGTTTATCTACTGAGCTAGCAAGCTATAAAACTTCAGATTAACTCTTGTTAGAATTGAGAGTAACAAGGCTGATTTTTATCAGCCTTTTTTATGGGAGAAAACTAGTTAAAGTTAACATCATTTAAATAGGATGCTTTTAGGTTAATAATTATATAAACATACTTCGCATAATAAGTTTTTATATCGAAGAGGTTATTAATTAAGTCGCTATGAAACTATAAAAACAAATAGAATTAAAAGTGTTAATTCTCTATAATCCTTTCGGTTAAAAATTATTAATATATAAAAATCAAGGAAGTAAAAAATATGAAAACAGCAATTATTTCAAGCCTTATGGTTGGCGCATTAGCAGTTGCAACAATGAGCTCTGCTCCAGTTAAGGCGGAAAATACTAAGGAATTAAATCCTTGGCAAGATTGTGGTATTGGTGCAATGATATTTCCTGCGAATGGAGTAGCAGCAGCAATTTCGAATATCATTTGGGATTTAGGTACAACAGCAGTATCTTCAAATATATCTTCACAAGAGTCTTGTGATAGTAGAAAAGCTAAAACAGCTATGTTTATTAAGGCAACTTTACCTGCACTTGAACAAGAAGTAGCAACGGGTGAAGGCGACTATGTAACTGCAATGTTAGAGCTACGTGGATGTGAAGTTTCTAGCCACACAGCAATAGTTGATGCAGTACGTAAAGATATTGCTCTAAAACCAGCGGATAATGCTGAAGCATTGTATAACGTACTTGAAAACCGAGTAACTGTAAATTTTGCAAATGCTTGTACAAGCGCATAATACATAAGAATAGTTAATAGAATGGACCCTAGTGGTCCATTTTTTTTAGCCAATACTAGAATATTGGGTTTTCAAGTGACAAGATTTTTTATAAACATAATAAGTTTAGCGTTTTGCTTTGCTTTTTATATTTTTTCATTTCCAAGTATTGCAAGTGAACAGCCGTTAATTGATTTATCTAAAAATAAACAATGGCTTAAACTACTGCATTACAAAGGTACATCATTTAACCAAAGCCATATTACAAGCAAAGACTTTTTTCTAAGTAACTTTGATGAAAAATCTTCATTAAAGGAGTTAAAAGCAACTATTACCGCACTCTATTTACCTATAAAGAAAAGTGAGGATCATGATAAACATGCGCAGTGTCGCTTTCCTGCGCGCTTAAGCTTAATTAAAAAAGAGTTAGATTTAAGTGTATTTGGCGAATTACCAGTTCTTGAATGTCACCAATATAAAAAATGGCGCGAGCAAATAAAAAGTGACTCTATTAGTCTTGTTTTTGCTTCTGGTTATATGAGTAACCCTGCTTCGATGTATGGTCATTTGTTATTGAAGTTTAGTGATGGTGATGATTATAAAAGTAATGACCTTTTAGATAATAGTCTTAATTATGGTGCAATAGTACCAAATAATGAAAATCCAATGCTCTATGTCGCACGCGGTATTTTTGGTGGTTATGATGCGAGTTTTTCAGATCAACAATTTTTTAAGCATAAACATAACTATGGTAACGTAGAGTTACGGGATATGTGGGAATATAAGTTAGCGCTAACAACAAAAGATATATCTTTTATTATTGAGCATTTATGGGAAATATTACCTACTAAGTTTTCTTATTATTTTGTTGATGAAAACTGTGCTTATCATTTTGCTAAACTAATAGAGTTAGTATTAGATGAACCGATTATAAATGAAGACAGTTTATGGGTGCTACCTAATACAGTTACAACAGCTGTCTCTAAAGCAACATACAATAATACACCTTTGCTAGAAAAGGTGACTTTTATCCCATCGACCGAAACAGTATTATTTAATTATTATGAGCAACTTACACCTAAGCAAAAACAAATAGCTGAAACTATTATTATTAACGATTTTTCTTTTACTACAGAAGAATATAAAGCTTTAAGTAATATTGAAAAGAAAATGATTATTGAATCTTTATTTCAATATATAAATGTAGTGAAACAGAAAGACGAAGAGTATAGCTCGCATAAAAAAGCTAGGCGCAGCCTTATTAATGAGCGCTTAAATCTTTCCACTGGGAAAGGTATTCATTACAGGGAAGAAAAGACATATATCGCTCCTCATCTAGCAAGAAAACCTTCGAAATTTTCTTTAGGCTTAGCATCAATAGACCACTCAAAAATTTATGCAACAGCAGGTTTTAGAATGACCTATTTTGATGACTTATCCTCTAGCCTTGGGGTAAGTGAGTTTTCTAATTTGGAAATGGTTGATATTGAAATCATTACGGATAAGACAAAAGCGAAAATTTTAAAAGTCGATTTGATTGATATTAGCTCACTATATCTTCCCTCTACTCCTTGGACTAACACTATGGCCTCTGCTTGGTCTGTAAGAGCAGGCTATGAACAAATGAGTAATAGCTGTATTGATTGTGGAATATACTTTGCTGAAGGTAGTTTTGGGAAATCTATTCGTATAAAGGATGATGCACTTATGTATGCAATGATTGGAGGTAAAGCTTTTTTTGGTGAGAAGGATGACGTCGCTGTTTATGCTAAGTTAGGCTTTCTGACATCTATATCTTCAAACTTGAAAGCTAAAATAGAGCTAAATAAAGCATCAAGCATTGCCTTATCTAAAAGCTACGCTAGCTCGGTAAAACTAGCACTGAGTTATGAGTTTTCTAATGATTGGGATGTTCGTTTTTCATTAGAAAATAAAGAGACGGCGTTTATGGCGTTAACACTAAATTATTATTGGGGTTTTTAATAACTCTATTAATTAGTCAACCCAGTTGATGAACCAACAAGGCTTGCACCTTCAAAAGCACCTTTAATCAAAAAGATATAAATGGTTGAAGTGAAGGAAGTACCAACAATAATGCCAATTAAAATACTTCTTAGGCGAATGTTAATAATGGATAAGAAGTAGATTAAAATATTGATTGAAATACCAGGAATAAAACATAGCGAAAAAATAATAGGGATTTCTTTATTTTTGATTTTTTCTTCGTAATCTAGAATTTTTTGTGGAATTTTAAAATCAAGTTTGTGGGCAAAATTATAGATAATCAGACAGTAACAAAAAATGGCAACTTGAATGGCAATAAAAACCTGAACTGCAGAGAAAACATAAATACCTGCAATTAAAAAAGCAGTACCGGGGATGAGCGTTAATCCGCGTACAATTAGAATTAAGATATAAACGAGATAAGAAATTAAAAAGTTTTCGCCTGTTAATAGCGCCTTTAACATCTCAGGGTTTACAAAATCTTCTTGGCGCCAAGCGTAAATCAGTAAGCCAATATTAAGCAATATAAAGACGTAAAATAATTTTTTCTTGGTGCTACTACTCATATTTTTGTTACTGGCTATCTAAGGGGATTATTGTTGACTGTTAAGACCGGATCTTAAGTGAAAAACTTCCTTAAATAGATGATATTTTAGGAAGTAGAATCAATAATCATTTTCGATATCTATTACTTTAAACGAATACCACCTTTTTCAATGGTTATTTTGCCATTTTTCATTAGATTACCAATGGTCGCTTTAAAGGTTTTCTTACTAACACCAAGTACTCTTTTAATTAGCTCTGGGTCGCTTTTATCATGTAGTGGGCTAAAGCCATCACTATCACGTATGTGTTGTAATAGTTTTTCTGAAAAATCATTAACTTTATTTTTATTACCACGGGATAAAATTAGATCTAGGCGACCGTCTTCACGCACTTGTTTAATGTAACCATCAATTTTTCTGCCTATACGTAAAGGTTGGAAGATTTCATTGTCGTATAGCAAGCCCCAATGTAAATCATTCACTATGGCTTTGAAGCCTAAGTCGGTTTTACCACCAATGATTAGTTTTACTTTATCGCCTTGTTGATATTCAGCTGGCCAGATATCAATAAATTTATCTAATTTACTTGAAGCAGCAATACGATCAGTGTGTTGATCGAGATAAATACGTACTAGGTAATATTTACCAACTTCCATATCGGAGTGTTGTTGGTTGTATGGTACGAGTAAATCCTTTGGTAAGCCCCAATCTAAAAAAGCGCCCATTTTATTTACTTGCACAACTTTTAGTGAAACAAATTCACCCACTTCACCGTAGGCTTTTTCGGTTGTTGCAACTAATCGTTCAGCACCATCAACATAGATAAAAACACGAATATTACTCCCTACAGTGCACTCTTCAGGAATAAAGCGTTTGGGTAGTAATATTTCCCCTAATTCGCCGCCGTCAAGGTAAGCACCGTTATCAGCCAACGCAATAATGCGTAAAGTATTGTATTTGCCTATTTCAGCGTTTGAGTCTGGAATTGATTGTGTCATTAAATTGCCAAGTAGAGATAAGTGATAGTAACTGCTGAGGCATATAATAACCGATATTGTTCCTTACTGCTTTTCATTTTTGAGATGAAATTCTTGGGCTGCAATTTTGGTGGCGATATACTCATTGTGTCTAAGGTGTAATAAGTCAGCTATTTTTCTGATGATATGTTCTTCAATGTTGGCGAGTTCGCCATCTGCATAGGCAACTTTCCATAATAGTGTGACTATTTTAATGCGCTCATCAAGTGAGTAGTATTGGTTGATTTTTGACGTGAATTGATAGAAATCGCTGGCATTCTCACTTAACTCAAAAGCTTTTTCGAGAATAACTGTGACTTCGGTTTCGGTTAAAGTAAATTGTTCTATCAAAATTTGACTGAGAGCTGTTTGCTCTTCTTCTGTAAAGGCACTATCAGCTCGCATTACTTCACATAATAAGACAGCACAACAAATTTCTAATGATAGCTCACCTTCTTTTGACGGCTCGATTGTTTCTTGAAGGTCGTCAACCAACTTATTAAAAAAGACACTAATTTTATCTAGCATGACTATTTCCTTTTAGGTATCCAATATCTAGTTATTTTGCTCACTAATATTTTATAAAACTATAAAAAGTGGTGAAAAAAACCAAATATTTAATATGGTATTTAGCTTAGGTTATTTTATTTGTAAAAACAGCAAAAAAACAATAGTTATTAAGTTAATGAAATGTAAGAATTTATACTTAATTCTTGCTTAAATGTTAATTTTTTTGGCAAGTAGGCGCATATTTTGTAATAGACGGTTACAACTTTGTGATAATTGATAGTAATAATTTCGCTATTATTTATGACATAAAATGGTGTAACTGCCACCTTAGTAATGATATTAATTACTTATATCATTAGTGCAAGTTGCAAATATACACGTTGTTCAACGTTAAATAGATTATGAAGGGACGATATAGTGGCACACAAAAAACAAATAATAATACCTATTGCCATTTTAGGGGCAGGCATTGCAGCATTTATGGGATTTTCTAGCTTGAAAACTCCACCAGAAGAAAAAGAAGCTGTTGATAATACGCCTATTGTTGCAGTAGAAAATATTGTCGTTGCGCCAATGACTTTGCATGTAAGCTCATACGGTATCATTAAACCAAAGTACGAAACATCGTTAGTCGCACAGGTTAATGGTGAAATTGTAGAATTAGATGAAACTTTTGTTCGTGGTGGTTTTGTGAAAAAGGGGCAGTTGTTAGCTCGTATTGACCCAAATGACTACCATGCGGCGTTAATTGATGCACAAGCAGATATGGCATCAGCTAGAGCGGCATTAGAACAAGAAGTTGCGCAAGGTAAGGTTGCTGAGCGTGAATGGAAGCTCATAACGGACTCTTCTCCTACTGAATTAAGTTTACGTAAACCTCAATTAGCACAAGAGCTTGCGCGGGTTA
>CAXIBS010000097.1:0-8325 GCA_964022585.1 uncultured Colwellia sp. | reverse complement strand
AGTAGCTTTAATTGATAGACATACCAGCAAAATAGAGTTATTTAATACAGAGAATATACTAAGGGATAATCATATCTCTTCAATCCAAATTGATTCGAAAGAAAATGCTTGGTTAGCAACCAATACAGGGATAACAGTTATTACCCCTAAAACTCAAGCAGCTATACATTTTGATAAAGACTTCAATATAGTTAACTCTGAGTTTCATAAATACGTTTCATTAAAGACAAAAAATGAAAACTTATTATTCGGTAGCCCGAATGGCTTCTATTTATTTAACCCTAGAGATTTATTAAAAATAAGCCAAAGCATTCCAAAACCTCTATTCACTCATCTATATGTCGCCAATAAAAAAATAGCTGTAGATGCTACATTTCATAACAATAACCGTGCAACATACACAAACTTAAGTCCTGGTGATTATATTTTTGAGGTACAAGCTTACGATGCTCATCAGCCTAACAATGCTAAGACTAGCCAACTAAATATTCGAATACTTCCACCGTGGTGGCTGTCAAAAAGTATGCTTTTCGTATACACATTAGTATTATTATTAATATTCACTTATGTCATTCAGCAATATAGAAATAAAAGAAAATACAATACACAAATAAAAGAAAGCGAAGAACGCTTAAAGTTATCTTTATGGGGTAGCGGTGATGAGATGTGGGATTGGAATATAACAACGGGTAAGATATACCGTTCAAACATATGGGGAATTTTAGACTTTCCTCAAGATGGTACTCGAAATAGTAACTCAGATGAAAATGGATTAGCTAAAGAAGAAACAAATGTTCACCAACATGATATTGAACGAGTCAAAGAAACTCTTAATGACCACTTTATTAATGAAACAGAGCACTTTGAAGCAACCTACCGAGTAAAAGATAAAAATAATAATTGGGTATGGATTTTAGATCGCGGAAAAATTGTTGAACGTGATGAAAATAATAATCCAACTCGCATGACTGGTACATTAAAAGATATAAGCCAAATTAAAAAAGCTGAAGAGCGCTTAAAATTATTCGCACGGTGTATTCAAAATATATCTGATGCCGTAGTTATTTACGATCGTCAATTTGTTGTTGTTGATGTTAATAAATCATTTCAGCGCATTACGGGTAAAAGTAAAACTCAAATGGTCGGTTGTTCATTAAGTTTTAATCAGTACCCCATTAGCTTTTCACAAGACATTAAAAAGCATCTTCTTACTAAAGGTAGCTGGTATGGCGAGATAGAAAACTTACGAGTTGATGGAAGTAAATACCTCACTGACTTAAATATTGATGTTATTCGTGATGAGGCTGGTGACATATCTCATTTTGTTGGTGTTTTTTCTGACATTACAACGCGTAAAGAAACGGAAGCAGAGTTAATAAAACTAGCAAGTTCAGACACTTTAACCGGCCTCCCCAACCGTGCTTTTTTCCAAGCGAACCAAGCTCGATTAGTGAAGAAAAATATCAACCATGCTTTATTAGTATTTGATTTAGATAATTTTAAGAAAATTAATGACTCTATGGGGCATCAAGTAGGCGATAACATACTATGCCAAGTAGCTAAGCGTATGTTAACGCTGAGCTCTAAAAAAGATACTGTCTATCGATTAGGTGGTGATGAGTTTAGTATCATTATAGAAGATACTAATGACATTCATACCATAACTACGCTCGCCAAAAAGATTTTACGAACTATTGCCCAACCTTTTAAGCTTAAAAACCAAGAGATTGTACTTTATAGCAGTATTGGTATTGTACTTTTCCCTGAAGATGGCTTAACAGGTCATGAGTTACTAAAAAATGCCGATACTGCTATGTATCATGCAAAAGGTAGTGGCGGTAATAAATATCAATTTTTCAGTGATTCTATGAATAAAAAGGCAGTTAAGCGCCTACAGGTTGAAAACTTAATTCGCCACGGTTTAAAAGAAGATTCTTTTTCAGTTTACTATCAGCCCAAAATCGAAATATCCACAGGTAAAATTGCAGGCATGGAAGCGTTAGTCCGTTTTGAGACACCTAATAAAGGTGTGATAAGCCCTGTTGTTTTTATTCCCGTTTCAGAAGAAACAGGGCAGATTATTGACATTGGAGAAATAGTTTTAAGAAATGCATGTTATGCAACAAAAGAATGCATTGATGCTGGGGTATTCGATGGTCGTGTTGCAGTTAACTTATCAGCAGTGCAGTTTACTCAAGCGAACTTGGCTGCACAAATAGCAAATATATTAAAAGACAGTCAACTGCCGGCTAAACATCTAGAGCTTGAGATAACCGAAGGTACTGTCATGGACTCACCTCAAGCAGCAATAGATACTATGCTACAGATAAGAGCCATGGGAATTCATTTATCACTGGATGATTTTGGTACTGGATATTCTTCATTAGCTTATTTAAGAAAGTTTCCACTAAATACACTGAAAATAGATAAAGCTTTTGTTGATGATATAGAACAATCAGAACAAGGCAGGAATATGGTTGCAACCATTGTTACTATCGCTCATAACTTAGGGATGGATGTTGTTGCTGAAGGAGTAGAAACTAACCAACAGCTTAGTTTTCTAGCCGGTTTACAATGTGAACAATTACAAGGCTACTTATATAGTAAACCCTTAGCTACTGATCATTTCCAAAACTACTTATTAGCCCACCAAATTACTAATAAATCTACCTCATTTAACCGATAAATTCTCTATAACGTAAACGTCAAAAAAATAGCACTGCCACTTTCACTAAATCATAGTAATTCAAAAGCACTCAATTTATTCATCAATACTCCCACTTTTACTGGTCTCACGCTGTAACTTTATGTTTTGGCACACTTTAAGCATTAATATTCCTGAAATTCAAAATCAATAATTATGAGGAAAAGTACATGCTAAGTTCAATTATTCTATCTGTGGTTATGTCTGTATCTCCCGCTCCTGCAATTGATACTAATGATTTACAAGAGCAAGAAGTTATTCAGCAAGATAGCTTAAATCAAATCAACAAAAGACGTGGCACTCTTCGAATTAACAAAAGACGTGGCACACTGCGTATCAATAAAAGACGTGGAACTCTAAGAATCAATGCCCCTGCAGTTGATATTAATAAACGCGGTACCTTACGTATTAATAAAAAGCGCGGCACATTACGCATTAACAAAAAGCGCGGCACATTACGTATCAATAAAAAGCGTGGAACTCTACGTATTTAAATTCATAAATACTATATAAGAGGTTAATGATGATTAATTTATTAAAGACTTTATTTAGAGTCACTAAGGCAAAGAAAACAAACCCTATTGCTGCTCGAATTGAGATTAAAGAGACTTCTGCCAACACTTGGTGGTCTTAAGCAAAATTTATACGATTAGAACAAGTCTAGTAACGATATATACTGCTATTACTAGAGTAGAACCATTACTAACAGGGATGTTAGCAATTTTATTAACAGTTTTTACTATCTGTTATTCAATCCGAATAATATATTCAAAATATTTCTGCTGTTCCCTTGCCAGCCTAGGCAATAAATATCAATTGCTCTAAACCAAAAAGACGATTCAGTTTCATTCTTTTCTTCATGGCAAACATCGGCCATATCAAAGGTCCAAAGACCAGACCAGCAATAGTCCAACGCTTACAGCCAAAACCAGTTATCAATGCCTGACAATAAAAAAACATACCACAAATCGCACTGACACATACTACGAATAACACTAGAAGCAACAACATCACATTTCCACAAGAATAAATAATTTAACGAACTAAATCGAATTTTAAAATTCGGCGCTAATATAATGAAAACTGCTTATTTATTCAACTAAAAATAATATTTATATATCTCCATACACTCTTATTATGGCAAAAGATTTCCTCCCTCAACGGGGATGTTTTGCCATAGAAAGGAATATTATTGCATTAAAATCAATCAAATAGTCTGTTTTTTATAAAACAATAAAAAAGCGCTAACTTTAAAGTTAGCGCCTTATGATTATTTTGCAAATAAAACGTATAAAAGCTTTAGTAGTAACACTCTCCTTTCTCAGCCATTGAAATTAAAGCATTACAAGGTGTGTAGCGTTCGCCATGCTGCTTTGATAATTGCGTTAATTGCTCTACTAATTTTGCAGCACCCATATTATCAATATAACGTAATGGACCACCTAAAAACGGCGGAAAACCAATACCAAAAATAGCGCCAACATCACCGTCACGAGCATTTCTAACAATCCCTTCATCAACACAACGGGCAGCTTCATTTAACATCATATATACACAACGTTTTGCTATTTCATCAACAGATAAACTTCCAATTGGATTCACATTAAGTAAAGAATACACACTTACGTCTACTTGCTTTTCATTTTTCTTTAATTTATTTAGTAAACCTTTATTAGCTTCCTTGTTATACAAATAAAATCCTTTACTTGATTTCTTACCTAAACGACCATCAGCTAATAGATTATCAAAAGCGGCAGGTGCAGCGAAACGATCGCCTAAGTCAGCTTGTAAAATTGGACTTATTTTCGCTCCCACATCAATACCTACTTCATCTAATAATTGCATAGGTCCAACAGGAAAACCAAAATCAACCAATGCTTTATCTAATTTATCAATAGGCTCGCCGGCAAGTAATAAAATTGCAGCTTCATTCATATAAGGAGCTAAAATACGATTAACATAAAAACCAGCCTTATCTTTAACAACAATGGGCGTTTTTCCTTGTTTTTTAGCAAAAGCTACGGTTGTAGAAATAGTTTGATTCGAGGTTTTATCATGTGGAATTATTTCCACCAATGGCATTTTATCTACTGGAGAAAAATAATGCAGACCTATAACATTTTCCGGTCGCAATGCCTTCATAGCAATTTGCCCAATAGGCAAGCTAGATGTGTTACTAGCAAAAACGGTTGTAGCTTTAGTTTCTTGCTCAACTTCAGCTACCATTTTTTGTTTTAACTCTAAGTTCTCAAATACCGCTTCCACCACAATATCAACATCTTTAAATCCTGAGTAATCGACTGTACCTGTAATCATCGACAACTGCTTTTGCATTTCACTATGGCGAATAAAGCGACGTTTAACTTTTTTCGCTAATAAGTCATGGCTATATTTTATCGCATGACTAATACCCTGATGAGAAATATCTTTAATGCGCACAGGCTTTTTTGCCTTCGTTGCTGTAACAAAAGCAATTCCTCCCCCCATCAACCCTCCACCTAAAACAGCCGTTTTTGTAATAGGAAGAGGTAATACATCCGCTATTCCCTGCTCTTTTTTCATCGCGCTAGTTGCAAAGAAAATATTTCTTAATTGAGCAGAAACATCACTCATTGCAAGCTCTGAAAAGTATTTCGCTTCAATTGAATATCCTTTTGAGGCTGATTGTTCCATGCCTACTTTTACACACTCAATAATCTTGATTGGTGCTGGATAGTTTCCTTTTGTTTTTGACAATACGCTCTTTTTAGCTTGTTTATAAACAATATTTCGTCCAACTGACGTACCTTCTAAAAACTTATTCATTGGAGACGATTTAAATGTTTTTACTTGCTTAAAACTGCCCGTTAACGCCATTTTTTCAGCTGTTTTAATTAAAATACTATGAGGAACAACATCATTAACTAATCCTACTTTTAAAGCTTGTTTTGCTCTAAGCTGCTTACCTGTTAGCATCATATCAAGCGCTTTTTGTACACCAACTAACTTCGGCAGTCGCTGAGTTCCGCCACCACCTGGTAATAAGCCTAGTTGAACTTCAGGTAATCCTAATGCAGTTTTAGTACTATCACTACAAATACGCGCATGGCACGCCATGGCTAGCTCTAAACCTCCACCTAAGCAAGCGCCGTGTATTGCAGCAACCATTGGTATATTCAATTGCTCAATTTCAGATAAGATTTTTTGGCCTTGAAGAGAAAGCGCGGCAACCTCTTCAGCAGACCTGCAATCATCAATCATTTTAATATCTGCACCTGCAATAAAAGAGTCTTCTTTACCGCTACATAAAACGACTCCCGTAATAGTGGGATCAGCTTTAATTTCGTCCAGAACATCGGCAGCTTGTTGAGTAAACTCAGCCTTTAACGTGTTCATGGTGTCATTAACGACATCCATAACTAAATGTGCAATACCATTTTCTTGTCGAACCAAGTTAAAAACACTATTTTCTTCTTTATTTTGAACACTCATTAGTCTGTCTCCACTATCATCGCTGCGCCTAAACCACCTGCAGCACAGGCTGTAGCTAAACCAATTCCTCCTCCCCGGCGATTTAACTCATTCAAGGTTTGTGTGATTAAGCGAGCTCCCGTAGCTGCAAAAGGATGTCCATAAGCAAGAGACCCCCCCATCACATTAAATTTTGTCATATCTATCTCACCTATTGCTTTATCACGTCCTAACTGTTCTCTAGCAAATTTGTCACTAGCAAACATTTTCATATTTGCTAATGCTTGTGCAGCGAAAGCTTCATGCATTTCAATAAGGTCTAAATCTGCTAATTCGAGCCCTGCTCGCTTTAAAGCAATTGGCGTAGCGTAGCTTGGGCCCATCAACATATCTTGCCAAACATCAATTGCAGCAAAGCCATAACTACGAATATAACCTAAAGGTTGATAACCAAGCTCTTTTGCTCGACCTTCACGCATTAATAATACCGCCGCTCCTCCATCAGTTAATGGTGTACTAGTCGCAGGAGTAACAGTGCCATGTTTACGATCAAAACAAGGACGAAGTTTTCCATAATCTGCTAAAGTAGAGTTTTTTCTAATACAGTTATCTTGCTCTATAAAATCTTTATATGGCTCACTGTGAGCACTCATTACCTCACCTGCAAGCTTACCTTCTGCCCAATTTTGTGCTGCCAATGTATGAGATCTGTGTGCTAAAGAATCTTGCTCTTCCCGAGAGATATTATATGTTTTAGCCATTTGTTCAGCCGTTTGCCCCATAGTAATCCCTGTAGAGTATTCTGCTACAGCAGGTGCAACCGGAAGTATGTCTTTAAAACTTAGCTTTCTAAGCAGCGCAATTTTTTGCCCTACTGTTTTAGTTTTACTCAAGTCTAATAATGTACGTGCAAATTTTTTAGAAACCCCAATAGGTGCCACAGAAGATGAATCAGCTCCCCCGGCAATCCCTACATCAACAAAACCTGCCATAATTGATTCAGCAATATTTACTGTCGATTGAAAGCTTGTCGCACATGCTCGTGAAACACTATAGGCATCAGTATGAGTATTCATCCCTGTTCCTAAGACTATCTCCCTCGCAATATTTGGTGCTTCAGGCATTTGTATCACTTGACCAAAAACACATTGATCAATAATAGCGGGATCAACATCATGTTTTTGCAGTAATTCATTTACCACTAATTTACCTAGGTCAACCGCAGGTACGCCATGAAAAGCCGTTGCTTGTTTTGCAAAAGGGGTTCTTAGACCGGCTACAACAGCAATTCGCTCACCCGTAGATGTGGTCATTCTTATAGACATATTAATTTTTCTCCAGTTAGTGGTCTGAACTTTTATCTTGCTGAAACACTGAATCAGATATAAAGCGGACAAAACTAAAGAGGTCTGACCTCTTAAATAGAATAATTGATTCTAACGAACTATAAAAAAATATCAATGTTTGTTTTAAAGACTTAATAAAACAAACTATAAAAATTGTTACAACTAAGTTAAAGAAGACTTGTTTTCTTTAACATAAACCCTATATAAAATGTTAAAGTGCAACTCAGCTATTACTCCTTCTTATTTTAAACAAAATACAAAAAGACAAGACAAACATGGCAATAGAACATTTCTCCACATTAAAAGAACATTTATCAGAGCAAATCATTGGTCAACCTGCTTTTGTAGAAAACTTACTTATTGCCTTGTTAGCCAATGGACATCTAATTGTTGAAGGTCCCCCAGGTTTAGCAAAAACTCGTGCAGTTAATGCATTAGCTGAAGGTTTAGAAGCTGACTTTCATCGAATTCAATTTACGCCAGACTTATTACCAGCTGATTTAACAGGTACCGATATTTATCGACCTGAAGACGGTTCTTTTGTTTTTCAAGCAGGTCCTTTATTTCAAAACTTAGTGTTAGCAGATGAAATTAACCGAGCACCTGCCAAGGTACAATCAGCCTTATTAGAAGCAATGGCTGAAGGGCAAGTTACTGTGGGAAGAAAAACTTATCAACTTCCTGAATTATTTTTAGTAATGGTTGGCGGAATGGCAACTGTAGCTGGTAGTGTTCTGGGTGCATACATTGGGTTTTTGGGTGGAGATGATCCTATTGCTAGATTGACTTTTGCAAAAAATCTACTTACAGCCTCTGTTATGGCTG
>CAXIBS010000096.1:0-8414 GCA_964022585.1 uncultured Colwellia sp. | reverse complement strand
TTTATTGCTGAAGCTGATAATAAACGTTGCGTATGACGCGTATCTTCACATGCAATAATATCCACTTGTGATAATACAGCTAGAGCCCTTGCGCTGATATCGCCTAAATTCCCTATAGGAGTAGCAACAATGTATAAGGTACCGGGTGTTATGTTAAATTCGCTCATGTAAAGTGACTTCTCTCATTTGAATTTAGTTGAGACTCATAGCGATGGCGTTTATTATAGCAATCAAAATGACTATGTGATCTTTCTAAATAGTCTTATATATCTAATGATATAGTTATTTATGTTGCAATAACGCTAAACCATTAAGTAATTTAGCGAGTATTATAACCTTACACAGAGATAAAAACGCACGAATTTTTCCAATTTCAGCCAAACTGATTATTCAGCACTTTATTTACAAGGAACTGCTTTGACTAGGTCACTAAAGTACAAAAAAACTCATATTTTATTTGGAACTCTACTTTTCATTGCTTTCGTATTAAGTGGTTGTAGCTCACCTACACCAGTAAAAAAATCACCGATAAAAACAGTGGTGAAAAAAGAAGAAAAAGTCATTGTTGAGCAAACTGCTGAAGATAAATTAGCACTGGCTAAAAAACTCAATAGCAAGGCAAAAACCCCCTCACTAAAAACAAAAATTAACACACTACTTTTAGAGGCAAGTGAGCTTTATTTACAACAAGAAGACTTTTCTAAAGCACTTTGGTTAGCAAATAAAACTACCGAGTTAATTAAAAAAAATCACTCATATACCTATCGTTTATTAATAGTTAAAGCGCTTAGTTTACAAGCCATTGACCAACACCAATCAGCAAGGAATCAACTTCAACTTGCTGATGAGCTAGTCGCTTATACTAACACCGAAGATTCTAAAGAACCTTTGCAACTATCACTTAGTTACTATCATGCTTTGCAAAAGTTTTATGAAGTAACACAACAACCTATAAAAGCGATTGAAGCGCAGCTGAGAGCTTTTTCAACCAATGAAAATTCATCATCAGAAGATGTGTTTGCATTATGGCGTAATCTTGAATCATTAAATCAATGGCAACTGTCGCAGTTAGCTCAAATAGATGCTCCTTTTATCAAAGGTTGGTTAACCTTATTAAACTATAGCCATAATTTTGGTGCTCAAAGTGATCAATTCTCTTATTACCTAAGCTTATGGCAACAAGAGTACCCTACGCACCCGGCAACACATATAACTGAGCATTTAAAAACATTAACACTAACAACAGCGAGTATAGAAAATATTGCTGTTTTGCTGCCACTAAGTGGCAAAAATAAGAGTGCAGGTATAGCAATACAGCAGGGAGTGTTATCTGCTTATAAAAGTGATAGCGCTAATAAAGTTTACTTTATTGATAGTAATAAGCTTGATTGGAATACCCTAGAGGCACAATTTACCCAAGCAAAGATTGATCATGTTATCGGCCCATTATTAAAGGCTAATGTAGAAAAATATTTACATTTAAGTGAACAACAACCATCCCTGCAAGTGCCAAGCTTATTTCTTAATTTACCTACAAACCAAATCCTTAGAAGTTATCAAACTGTACTTTCAATGCGCCCTGAAGATGAAGCCATACAAGCAGCAGCAACACTTAGTCAGCAGCATTATAAAAATCCAATAATATTAAGTCATCAAGACAGAGTGTCTAAGCGGTTGGCGACAGCCTTTAGCCAACAGTGGAAACGTTCTACTGGAAATGATGTTGAGATTGTTTACTTTAGTAAAGGTAAAGAAATGCAAGCGAGCTTAAAAGAAGCGCTTGATGTAAATTCCAGTCAAACTCGTATCAAGCAGCTACAAAGCCGACTGAAAAACAACATAAAGTACGAGTCTAGAAACCGTCGTGATATCGATATGATTTATCTTATTGGCACGGCCTCTCAAACCCGTTTAAGTAAACCCTATATCGATGTCAATACAAGTCCATTTGCCAGCATAATTCCAGTGTTTGCTAGTTCTCGTAGCCATAGTAATTTTGATTACAAGCGCAATAAAGGTGGTACTAATGATTTACGCGGTTTAACCTTTACACAAATTCCTTGGTTATTAGCCTCTAAGCAGCAGAACAAGCAATTAGCACAATTAAGTGATCAATTATGGCCACAACGAGGTGATAGTTTGTCACGTTTATTTGCAATGGGATACGACAGTTACCACTTACTAGACAAAGCAACCTTAATGCATCAAGCACCTTATATTCGCCACTTTGGGCAGACAGGTACATTAAAGCTCAATGATAATAATGTATTAACTCGTAGCCTAATTTGGGGTCAGTACCAAAATGACAAGGTGACGCAAATTGTCATGGATTAGTAAGAATACAAGTCATGCGCGGGGAAAGACAACTGAGGCTTTCGCAGAACAATACCTTATAGCGCAAGGTTTAACCTTCGTTGAAAGAAACGTACATTGTCGCCAAGGAGAAGTTGACCTTATTATGCTTGATGGTGACACTTTCGTGTTTGTTGAAGTTAAGTATCGAAAGAATAATCACTTTGGCAGCGCAATTGAGGCAGTATCTCTAGCAAAACAGAATAAAATTAAACATTGTGTTGCATTTTATTTTCATAAATCTAACTTAAATGAATATAATACACCTTGCCGTTTTGATGTTATTGCCCTTGAAGGTAATATCAACCAACCACAGGTCACTTGGCTCAAGAACGCCTTTTAAGTTTAACAGTATACACTGGAGTTTCTTTACCCCATGTTAGAACAGATCCAAAATAATTTTACAGAAAGTATTCAAACACAAATAGCAGCAACCGAAGCTATTTCTGGTGCTATAGAACAAGCTGGAATGTTGATGGTACAAAGCTTACTTGCAGGAAATAAAATGCTTGCTTGCGGCAATGGCGGCTCTGCTGGACATGCCCAGCACTTTTGCTCTCAACTACTAAATAGATTTGAAACAGAGCGTCCTAGTCTTCCTGCTATTAGCCTAATTGCTGGTAGCTCTACCATAACCTCAATTGCCAACGACTCACAATTTGACGAAGTTTTTTCTAAACAAGTTCGTGCATTAGGTAATAATGGCGATGTTTTGGTGGCAATATCACCTAGTGGAAACTCACGCAATGTAATTAAAGCGATAGAAAGTGCAGTGTCTCGTGATATACCTATTATTGCACTTACAGGTAATGATGGTGGTGACATTGCAGGTTTATTAGGTGAAGGTGATGTTGAAATTAGGGTCCCTTCATCACGCACAGCTCGTATCGATGAAGTGCATCTAATTGTGTTACATTGCTTATGTGAAATTATTGATACTACTTTATTTCCTCAATCGGAGTTTTAATCCCCATGTTCACTTTCTCATTAAATCTTAAAAGAATTACTTTTAAAATCAGTGCTATTTTCCTCATTTTATTAACACTTCAAGGTTGTACAGCTGTTGCAGTAGTTGCAGTAACGACAGGAGCCTCTATGGCGACTGACAGACGCAGTATTGGTAACCAAATAGATGATCAAAGTATTGAAGTTGAAGCATATAATGAAATAACAAAAAATGAGTCATTAAGTGACAACACCAACTTACAAGTTATCAGTCTAAATGGTTCTGTACTTGTTGTTGGTCAAGCACCAACACCTCACTTGAGAGATCAAGCGATCAAGATAATTAACGCTATCAATGGCGTTGTTAGAATTCATGATCAAATAAGAATAGGTAACCTGACTTCAATTACAACGAAAACAAATGATGTTTGGCTTACTTCAAAAGTTAAAAGCGCTCTTTTTGCTAGTGATGAAGTTAGTGGCAGAACCATTAAGGTTATTACTGAAAATGCAGAAGTATTCTTAATGGGATTAGTCACAAAGAAAGAAGCTGATACTGCTGTTAATATTACTCGTAACATAAGCGGTGTAAATAGTGTCTACAAGGCATTTGAGTATTTATAACATCATAAAAAAAGAGACTTCCAACAAACATGTTGGAAGTCTCTTTTTAGTATTAACAATATAATGATTCTACTTTAAAAATAAATCAATAAAAGTCGGCTATTTAATTACCTTTAAACTTGCTTTACTTTTTGTTGTTTTTTTAGGTTCTACGCTTTTATCTGTGGTAGAAACACTACTCAACGTTGCTTTTGGTTTATCTTCTACTTCTTCTGTAACTTCAATACTTTCTTCTTCAGGATGCTCAATTGGAAGCGATGTACCTACACCATTTTCTTTAGCATAAATAGTTGCTATTGCTCCATAAGGCACAGAGATATGTTCAAGCTTACCGCCAAACCTAGCACTGAAGTCAATACTTTTAGCACCTAAAGCAATTGTTCCAACGGCTGATGCTGCAACATTCAATACTATTTGATTATCACTTACATAAGACATGGGTACTAAAACACCATAAACACTCACATCAACAACAATATAAGGCGTTAAATCATTATCTGAAATCCAGTCATAAAAAGCCCTAATTAAATAAGGCTTATTAGAACTCATTTCTATCTGAGTAGAGTCGAACATTAATCAGTGTGACCAAAGCGTAATTCACGCTCTTCTTCAGTTAATGACGCTTGAAATGACTCACGTTCAAATAAACGCAACATATAAGTTTTAAGCTCTTTTGAACCCTGTCCATCCAGCTCAATACCAAATGCAGGTAAACGCCATAATAACGGAGCAATATAACAATCAACTAAGCTATATTCTTCACTCATAAAGTATGGTGCTTCATTTAAAATAGGTGCAATGCTTAATAAACTTTCTTTTAATTCTACACGTGCTTTCTGTGCTTTATCTGCAGGGCCCGATAATATCGTTGCAGCTAAGCTGTACCAATCATTCTCAACACGGTGCATCATTAAACGACTACGACCACGAGATACAGGGTAAACAGGCATCAATGGAGGGTGAGGGAAACGCTCATCTAAATATTCAATAATGATTTTAGCTTCATATAATGCTAATTCACGATCGATTAAAGTAGGCACAGTACCATAAGGGTTTAAATCAAGTAAATCTTCAGGCAAATTAGCTAAATCAACAAAGTTGATATCAACGCCAACGCCCTTTTCTGCTAGAACTATACGTGTTTGATGACTATACATGTCATCAGCATGCGAGAATAATGTCATTACTGAACGCTTATTTGCTGCTACGGCCATAGGGCCTCCTAATGTTAAAACTACTTATTCGATAAAACGTATAATGGGGGCAATTAGCCCCCAGTATATTTTGCTGCCGCACTAAAGTAAGTACGGCTGACTATCATTTACTATTTAGTGTACATCTTTCCAAAATTCTTTCTTAAGGAAGTAAGCAACTATAAAGAAGATGAATAAAAAGATAAGAACTTTAACGCCCATTGCTTTTCGTTCAAGCTTGCTCGGCTCACCAACATATTCTAAGAAGTTAGTTAGATCACGTACAACATCATCATACTCTTCAGCTGATAAACTTCCACCCATCGCTGCAGATATATTACCATCTTTATCAATTGTGCTCACACCTTGCAAATCTTGCAATACGTGTGGCATGCCTACATCTTTAAAGACTGTATTGTTTACACCAAATGGACGATCGTTATCTATATAAAATGAACGTAAATAAGTATAGATCCAATCTGGGCTACGTAAACGTGCTTCAAGTGTTAAATCTGGTGGCGCAGTACCAAACCATTTAGCCGCTTCTTTTGTTGGCATGGTATTAGTAATATGATCACCTACTTTTTCACCTGTGTACATGTAGTTCTCAATACCATCCGCATCTTCTTTACCTAAATCTTTAAAGGTACGATTGTAACGTTGGTACTGTAATTGATGACAACCTAAACAGTAATTGATATAGGTTTTAAAACCGTTTTTCAACGACTCTTTATCAGTTAAGTCATTATTAGCACTATCCAAAGGAATGCTTGGGCCAGCGGCAAAAGCAAGCATAGGAACAAGTGCACATATTGCTATAAATAATTTTTTCATTAGTGTGAAACCCTCTCTGGAACTGGCTTACATTTTTCATTCTTAGAATAAATCCAAAGTGCCACGAAGAAACCGAAGTAACCAAAAGCAGCCACAATACCAATCAAATTAGCCGTAGGAGTTGCAGGCATTGTTCCTAGTACACCTAATACAAGGAAGCTGATCGAAAACTGAGTTAAGTTCATGAAATGTAATTTAGAACGATATTTAACTGATTTAACTACACCGCGATCAAACCAAGGTAATAAAAAGAGTACTGCTATCGCACCGAACATAGCCAAAGTACCAAACAATGGGTCAGGAACAATACGTAATATTGTGAAAAATGGACCAAAATACCAAACCGGTACAATATGCTCAGGTGTTTTCAAACCATTTGCTGGTTCAAAGTTTGGCGCTTCTATAAAGTAGCCGCCACCGTCAGGAGCAAAGAACATTACCCAACAAAAAATGATAAGGAAACCAGCAACACCCAGAATATCTTTTACAGAATAGTATGGATGGAACGGGATAGCATCAACAATATCGTACTTATCAGAGTATTGTTTGTGGAATTTAAATTTACTTTGATCTTCAGGCTTAACACTACCTTTAGGCTTTTTAACATCAATACCTTCAGGGTTGTTAGAGCCCACTTCATGTAATGCAAGAATGTGTAAAAATACTAAAATAACTAATACCAAAGGCATTGCAATTACGTGTAAAGCGAAGAATCGGTTTAACGTAGCGCCAGAAATAACATAATCACCACGAATCCAAAGTGTTAAATCATCACCAATAATTGGAATGGTACCAAATAAGGAGATAATAACCTGTGCACCCCAGTACGACATATTACCCCAAGGTAATAAATAGCCCATAAATGCTTCAGCCATTAATACCAAGAAGATCAACATACCGAAGATCCATAATAATTCACGTGGTTTTTGATACGAACCGTACATAAGGCCACGCATCATGTGTAAGTAAACCACAATAAAGAATGCTGACGCGCCAGTAGAGTGCATGTAACGTAATAACCAACCGTAATCAACATCACGCATGATGTATTCAATACTAGCAAAAGCACCATCACCAGATGGTTCATAGCTCATAGTTAACCATACGCCGGTAAGGATCTGGTTTACTAGCACTAACATGGCTAATGAGCCAAAAAAGTACCAAAAGTTAAAGTTTTTCGGTGCTGGATATTGTGCTAAATGCTTATTCCAAGCATCCGTTAGAGGTAATCGTTTGTCCATCCAAGCCATAAAATTAGCTAACATTATGCTTCTCCCTGTCCAACACCGATTAATAAGGTATCTTCGTTGATGAATGAATGATCAGGAACTACTAAATTCAATGGTGCAGGAACGCCTTGGAATACACGACCAGCTAAATCAAATTTACTACCATGACATGGACAGAAGAAACCTTCACTCACACCTTCAACGAATTGATCAAAATCTCCGCCGTGGTAAGTAGGTGCACAACCTAAATGGGTACAAACACCTAACGCAACTAAAAATTCAGGCTTAATTGAACGATAAGCATTCGTTGCATAAGCAGGTTGCTGTGCTGTCTCAGAGTTAGGATCGCGTAGTTGATCATCATGCTTAGCTAAATCGCTAACCGTTTTTTCCGTTCGACGAACGACATAAATAGGTTTACCACGCCACTCAGCACGGATTAATTGACCAGGCTCTATCTTACTCACATTGACTTCAACTGGAGCACCCGCAGCTTTCGCGCGAGCACTAGGATTCCAGGAACCAATGAAAGGCACAGCAACACCAGCTACACCAACACCACCTACAACGACAGTAGCCGCAGTTAAGAAGCGACGGCGGCCGTTATTCACAGGCACATTGCTCATTCACACTCTCCAATTTACATTGATTACCAAACAAAGATTATTCACTAACAAAACGCACAAAAAAAACGCTTCAAGACTATCATAGTGAGTGTATTTGTTTGATCGGATTTATACCAAACGGTATATCGATAAAAAATTTTTACGATCATAAAGAAATAGGGGCTTTTTTACAAGGTAAAAAGGGGCTTAAGCACTGTAAAAATAGAAAAAAACTAAAATTGACAATATTGGTAACAAAATACTAGTGGACAAATTTTTTCTACTAATAGTAACTATAAATTAAAGGCATAAAAAAACCGACATATAGTCGGTTTTTTAAAATCGTATAATATACGAAAAAATTGATTTTAACGTTTAGAAAACTGAGGTTTCTTACGTGCTTTATGTAAACCAACTTTCTTACGTTCAACTTTACGAGCATCACGAGTAACAAAACCAGCCGAGCGTAAACCGCCACGTAAAGTTTCATCAAACTCCATTAATGCACGAGTAATACCGTGACGAATCGCACCAGCTTGACCAGAAATACCACCGCCTACTACAGAGATGTTGAAGTCAAACTTTTCTAACATTTCAACTAACTCTAATGGTTGACGAACAACCATACGAGC
>CAXIBS010000095.1:0-8423 GCA_964022585.1 uncultured Colwellia sp. | reverse complement strand
GGGTTAAAACCTGGTTCTGATGAGCAAAAAGTGGCAGATTTATTCCGTTCTTTTATGGACTCAGAACTGCGTGATTCAGCAGGAACCAAACCTATTCAACCTATTTTAACAGCCATTAATAACCTACAAAACAAGAATGATTTAGCAAAGTTTTTTGGTGAATACTCATATGCTGGCATTAATAACCCGCTAGCCCTATATATTAGTGTCGATGCTAAAAACTCATCAAGTTACGCAATTCATATCTGGCAAAATGGTTTAAATCTGCCTGATAAAGATTATTACTTTAATGATGCAGAACGCTTTGTAGACTTACGTAAAGGTTATGTAAAACATATTGAGAATATGTATGGCTTAGCAGGTTTAGGTAATGGTAAGAATGCCGCTAAAAATATTATGGCATTAGAAACCAATCTAGCTAAATTTCATTGGACGCGTGTAGAAAGTAGAGACAGTGAAAAACGCTATAATAAGTTTGCCACAAATAACCTTAATAGCCTTACTAGTGAATTTAATTGGTCTGCCTTTTTAGCTGCTGAAGGTGTTGCAGATCAAAAAGATATCATTATAAACCAGCCTGATTTCATTGAAGGTTTTGGTAAAGTATTTAGTGAAACATCACTAGAAACTTGGAAGCAATATTTAACATTCAATACGCTAAGTACATTTTCTAGCTACTTAACTGCTGGTTTAGATAATGAAAACTTTGATTTTTTCTCGAAACAACTTAGTGGCCGTCAAGAGCAACGTCCTCAATGGAAACGCGGTGTAAGTGTTGTGAATGGAAATTTAGGCGAAGTTATAGGTAAAGTGTATGTAGCTCATCACTTTACGCCAGAAGCAAAGTCAAGAATGAGCACGTTAGTTGAAAATCTGCGTAATGCTTATGGCGCAAGTATTGACGATTTAGAATGGATGTCTGACAACACTAAAAAAGCAGCTCACGTTAAGCTTGCAGCATTCACGCCTAAGATTGGCTATCCTGATAAATGGGAAGACTATTCAGCGTTGAATATAACTGCAGATGATCTTGTTGGTAATATAATGAGTTCTCGAAAAGTATCCAGCGAAAAAGAAATTTCAAAGCTGGGTGGCCCAATTCGTAAATGGGAATGGGGCATGACGCCACAAACAGTGAACGCTTACTATAATCCAACAGTTAACGAAATTGTTTTCCCTGCTGCTATTTTGCAAGCTCCTTTCTTTAATATGAAAGCTGACGATGCAGTGAACTACGGTGGTATAGGTGCAGTAATTGGGCACGAAATGGGACATGGTTTTGATGATCAAGGCAGTAAGTATGATGCCAAAGGCAATTTACGTAATTGGTGGACAGAGCAAGATTTAAAAGAGTTTTCAACTCGTACAAAAGCACTAGTTGAGCAATATGCTGGCTACCAAGTTTTTGATGATTTACACGTTAACGGTAAACTAACTTTAGGTGAAAACATCGGTGACTTATCTGGTGTTACTATTGCTTATAAAGCTTATAAAGCTTCATTAAATGGTAAAGAAGCACCTGTAATTGATGGCTTAACAGGTGATCAGCGCTTCTTCATGGGTTATGCTCAAATATGGCGTTCTAAAATTGTTGAAAAATCAATGCGTAATAGAGTAGCAACAGACCCTCATTCACCAGGAGAGTTCCGCGCGTTAGGTTCTCTTTCTAATATGAATGAATTCTACGACGCCTTTGATGTAAAACCGGGTGATTCTATGTATATAGCGCCAGAGAAACGCGTTAAAATTTGGTAATGACATCAAGAAAAAACTTGTTGATTTTTACTCTTTACAAAACATTGATAAAGATCAACATTATCAATAACCTTCTTATTCTTAACCTTCAAAAAAGCAGCTTCGGCTGCTTTTTTAGCTATTTGTTAAGAAAAATGTACACTTTTACTAAAAAGCGTTTATATTAGTTCATATTCGTTAATTAATTTGCTGTATTAACAATTATGGTGATGTAATAGAGGCTAGGCATGCAAGGGAAAGAACAGAAATTCAAAGAAGGCTCAACACTTATTTCTATCACTGACTTATCAGGTGTTATTCAATACTGTAATAAAGACTTTGTGCAAATTAGCGGCTACTCCGAACAAGAATTGATAAATGCCAATCACCATATAGTACGCCACCCTGACATGCCAAAAGCTGCATTTGAAGATTTATGGCATACAATTAAAAATGACAACCCTTGGCAAGGTATTGTTAAAAATCTTTGTAAAAATGGAGATTATTATTGGGTAGATGCCTATGTTACGCCAGTATATGAAAGTGGTAAGAAAGTAGGTTACCAATCAATAAGAAGCTGCCCAACAAAAGAACAAGTTTCATCTGCCGAAAAACTTTACAAAGACTTAAACCAACAACCAGGCAAAAAAATACCACAGCCTGGGTTCTTTGAAACACTAACATTAGCGACAAAATTTAATACGCTTATTACTTTATTGTTCGCTACATTTTTACTTTCTGAAGTGCAATCTGGAAGTTTATTTGAGACAGATTTATCCCATATATTAGTCAATGTATTTTTCTTAACTCTATATCTTGCCATCCTTTATCTTTTACATGGTAATGTGTTTAGTAGAATCAGTGAACTTTCAGCAATCATAAAAAAATTATCTACTGGTGACTTAAACAGTGATATTACGGTCTCAAGAAGAGATGAGATCAGCGAAGCTGTTGTTTCCGCTAAAATCCTTCAAGGACGATTAAAAGCCGTTATCGGTCGCTTTAGTGAATCAACCCAAGGCTTAACCATTGCAACGGATGTGCTATCAGAAGCTAGCTACCAAACAAAGAAAAGCATGGGGCATCAACATTCTGAAACTGATTTAGTCGCTACAGCAATGAATGAGATGAGTGCAACCGTCGCCGAAATATCTCAAAACACAACTCAAACATCTGAATTAGCGACTTCAGCAGATAAAGCCGCTTCAGAAGGTCAGAGAATGGTAGGCCTGACAAGGCAAACCATTTTAGAGCTATCGACAGATATCACAGAAATTTACGATACTATTAATATATTAGCTGAAGAGTGCCAACAAATACGGGATATTACAGCAGCTATTAGTGGTATTGCCGATCAAACCAATTTACTCGCACTAAACGCAGCAATAGAAGCCGCTAGAGCGGGTGAGCAAGGCCGAGGATTTTCTGTTGTAGCAGACGAGGTTCGTGTACTTTCATCGCGCACTCAAGAGTCAACTGTTGAAATAAATAACATGGTAAACAAATTACAAGATGGAAGTAGTAAAGCTGTAATCGCTATGGAAAAAGGACTTGAAAAAGTAAAAGAATCTGTAGAACAAATACAAAATACAGAGGAGTCTTTTTCACAAATAGCTGCTTCAGTTGTTGACCTAAATGATATGAACATGCAAATAGCAACCGCTGCTACTCAGCAAACTACAGTGACAGAAGAAATGAATGGTAATGTGCACTCAATTAGCATGCAATCAGACAAAACCTTAAGCAGTGTTGAGTTATTAGAAAGTAAGATTATTTCACTAACCGAAATGTCTGAGTCTCTACAACTTCAACTTCAACAATATGATTTAGGTGAATCAGCTACAGGGTTTGACTTTAACCAAGCTAAAAAAGCTCACTTATCTTGGAAGCTTCGTGTGAGAAACTTTTTACAAGGGGATGTTAGTGCAATATCAAAGGAGCAAGTTTGCTCTCACAGAGAGTGTGATTTAGGTCGTTGGTATTATTCTGAAGGTATGAGTAAGTATAAAAACTCGCCTAGCTTTAAAAGTATTGAAGCCCCACATGCTAGACTTCATCAAATTATTCATGAAGTATTCGATATGTATGAGAAAGGTACGCTTGATGAAGCAGAGGCACTGTATGAAGAGCTAGGTCCACTATCAGAAGAGATTGTAGATTTACTTGATAAAACAGAGAGATCTTTACAATAGTCACTTAAAAATTACTCTCAGCATAAAATAGCACTTACTGTTTGGTGAGTGCTATTTACTTCAATTAAGTTAACTTACAGTAGCCACCTACCGTACATCCCTTCTCAGTTTTTCAAAAAAGTGTATATTTCGAACGAAAATAAACCACAAGCATGACTTTCTCAGCAATATAGATGGATGTTACTTTTCTATTTGATTACTATTCTCATATGAAATACTAATTAGTACTCATCAAACACGATGAGTTTACAAAGGATAAAATATGACAGATGAAACATCAGATACAAAAAGCACTCAGCATAAAAAGCGAATGCAAGGTATCAAAGAAAAAGTAGATCAACGCATTGAAAATGCACAAGAAGAACGAGGCTTACTTATAGTTATAACCGGTAATGGTAAAGGTAAGTCAACATCAGGGTTTGGTACCATTGCTCGTGCCGTTGGTCATGGCTTGAATGCCGCTGTTGTGCAGTATATTAAAGGTACTTGGGCATGCGGAGAGCGTAACTTACTTGAAAAAGCAGGCGTTAGCTTTGAGGTTATGGGCACTGGTTTTACTTGGAATACACAAGATAAAGAACAAGATATTGCCGCAGCCCAAAAAGTTTGGCAACGTAGCAAAGAGCTATTAAAAGATAATAGTGTTGATGTGGTTTTATTTGATGAATTAACCTATATGCTTAGCTATAAATATATCGACCTAGATGAAGTGATTGACGCCCTAAAAAATAGACCTGTTAATCAACATGTAATTATTACAGGTAGAGGCTGTCATAGAAGTATTATCGAATTAGCAGATACAGTGAGTGAAGTTCAATCAGTAAAACACGCTTTTAATGATGGCGTAAAAGCACAAAAAGGTATTGATTGGTAAGCGGGATTTCTACATTTCGTAAAGTGTTTCACCTTTCTAATTAATCCTTTAAGCATAAAAAAACCACCGGTGAACAACGGTGGTTTTTTATTATTTTTTATAGCAGAAGTTGCTAACTTGAAGGTAGTTCCTGTTGTGCTACGACAACATCATTAGCTACTGCTTTTTGTTTTTTACGTGAAAAAACATTCCGTATATCTTCAATAATCATATACAAGGTAGGAATAAATACCAAAGTAACTATTGTTGCAAACAACACCCCAAATGATAATGAAACAGCCATAGGAATAACTATTTGAGCTTGTGCACTTGTTTCAAAAAAGATAATGGGAACTAAGCCAATAAAGGTTGTAAATGACGTCAACATAATTGCTCTGAAACGTTTAGTTCCTGCATGTATCACAGCATCCTTTAGCCTTTCCCCACGTTTTCTGGCATTGTTAACGTAATCAACCATCACGAGTGAGTCATTAACCGCAACACCTGCTGCGGCTAAAATACCAAAAACAGATAAAACACTTAAGTCCATTCCCAACACAAAGTGACCAAAAACAGCGCCAATAATACCAAAAGGTATCACTGTCATAATCATTACCGCTTGTGAGTATGACTTCAAAGGTATAGCTAGCAATGAAAAGATCACCATAAATGAGATAAGTCCATCACGAATTTGATCTGCAACCCCATCCATTTCTTCTTGAATTTTACCAGATAGCTTACTGTTAACTTTAGGGTATTTCTTCAGTAGTTTAGGAATATAGTTATCACGAATATCCTGAGCAACTTCAAACGGTTCTACTTGCTCAGCATCAACACTGCTCCAGATATTAATGGTTCTATTACCGTTTTCTCGACGAATACGAGTTACACCGTCAGTTAACTTTATATCAGCCAATTCAGATAAGGGTAATTCAGCGCCATTAGGTGCTTGAATCAAAACATCATCCACATGCCCCACACTACTTCGCTGGGCTAAGGGATAGCGAACCATCACCTTAATCTCTTCACTATCACGCAAGATACGCTGTACTTCTAAGCCATAAAAACTATAGTTCACTTGAGAAGCAATATCAGCTAATGATACGTTCATGCTATAAGCTAAAGGCTTCCGGGGAAACTGTACTTCTTTGGCACTCGTTTGACGGGAGTCATTAACGTCACCAACACCTTTGATGCTATTTAACTTTTGTTTTAACTCTTGTGCTGCCGCAAGTAATTGAGCATCGTCCGTACTTTCTAACCTAAAGGCAACATCACCATCTTCGCGGCCTCCCCCAAACAAGTTATCACTAATATCAAGTGTTTTAACTCCAGGGTAGTTTGGTATAGCTTGACGCCACAAGTCTGCAAGCTCAAACGTATTAATAGGTCTTTCTTCTGGGATAACTAGCTTCACCATAACTTGGCCACTAGTTCTGCTACGTAAATCTACTTGCATATCAGAAATCATTGATACGCCATACTGACTTTCAATGTCTTTATCTACCGTTAAAATTGTACGTTGGATATTTAGTAGAGTATCCAATGTCGATTTTTCTGATGCATCAATATTCATTTCAATGCTGATACGAGGAAAATCATGAGGAATTTTAGGTTGCCCAATATAGCGAACAAAACCACCACTAAATAAGCCTGCGCTTAATAGCATTAAGCTGATAAAAAACATCAAAACGGCATAACGATATTCAAGAAATAGTGCGAGAGATGGCTTGTAAACATTGTGAATAAAGTTCTTCAACTTAGTATCAATAAAGCGACGTAGTCTATCCAATGGATTTTTCGGGTTAAACTCTTTGGTTTTCATTTTTACCAAATGAGCAGGTAAAATAAGCTTTGATTCTATCAAAGAGAAAATTAAGCAAAAGATAACCACACCGCCAATTGCTTTACCAAAGGCCGAAGAAGGGCCTTCTCCAAATAGAAATGGCACAAATACAGCAATTGTGGTTAACACACCAAAGGTTGCGGGCATAGCAACACGCTTTACACCACGTATAACATTTTCAGTTGAATGACCATGTTCTTCAATTTCATCATGGGCACTTTCTCCCATAACAATGGCATCATCAACAACAATACCTAAGACGAGAATAAAGGCGAATAAGCTAATAACATTAATCGTAATGTTAACAAACTCAACCGGCATTAATAATAATGTACCTAAGAAACAAACAGGTAACCCCATCATTACCCAAAAAGCTAAACGTACACGAAGGAATAACGCTAATAAAAGAAAGACTAATACCGCACCACTTTTCATGTTATCCAGCATCATGTTCAAGCGACCATTGAGGTAATATGTCATATCTACCCAAGTCTCTAGTTTTACGCCTTGAGGTAAAACTTCAGATTTCTGTTCAACATAAGTATTCATCAACTCAGCAATTTCAGTGATACTTTGAATTTCTGACGCACCAATAAATAGCGTTACAGAGTTTTCACCATTGAATTTAGAATATTGTAAACCTTCTTCAAAGCCGTCAATAATGGTAGCAACTTCACCAAGTAAAATTTTAGTACCGTCGGCTAATGTAATGAGTGGTATTTGCTCAAATTCATGCCCGCGATAAGCTTGATTCTCTACTCGTAGGTTAATATAGCCATTTGTTGCACGGATTTGCCCTGCCGACATATTACGAGAATAATTACGCACCGCGTTCGCTACATCACTAAAGCTTAAGTTATATTCACGTAACTTATCCTTACTTACTTCAATAGAGATTTCATACGATAAACCACTGTACAGCTCAGAAATACTAATACCAGGCAGCTGTTGAATTTCATGGTGGATTTTTCGACCAAGCTCTTTCAGTTCAACATTTGTTAAATCACCGTACAAGCTTATATACATCACTTCTTGGCGAAATTTTTCTCGTTCAACTTTGATGCGCTCCATGCCATCAGGAAAGCTTGGTATAGCATCAATAGCAGACTTAACTTCTTCGAGAACAACTTGTGGATCGTAGTCAAGTTCAACTTCTAGCCAACCATTAGAGTAGTTCCGGTTAGAATAGGATATTACACGTTTAATCCCCTGCACTGACTTCAATGCTTCTTCTATTTTAATAGTAATCCCTTCTTCAACCTCCTGTGGAGCAGCACCTGGGTATGGTGCAGCATAAGATATCCAATTAAGCTCGAGCTGTGGGAACATTTGTTTATTAATCGTTAGTGCGGTTAAACCACCACCAATTAAAATAAAAAACATCAATAAGTTTGCCGCAATACTGTTACGAGCAAACCAAGCAATAATACCTTTATTGGTATCTATACTTGTGTCTATCCTTTTACCGCTTTGCTCACTTACCTCATCAGCATTATTGGGTGGAGTGTTAATAGCATCATCATGAGAGTGTGTAGTCATTACTATTCCCCTTCATTGCCAGCACTAACAATTTGTACTTCAGTACCCTCATTGAGCTCTTCTTTTTTATCAGAAATAAGCGCAAGCTTCATACCATCAACAGGATATTCTAACGCTGATACTATTAATTTATCACCATCAAGTAACCCGCCAGACACCAATACATTAGCGCCTTGTTGGCGAACTATATCAATTTCTGCGTAATGCAACGTAGAATCACCACTTAATAAGCCAACTTTATTATCAGTTACTAAATAAC
>CAXIBS010000094.1:0-8489 GCA_964022585.1 uncultured Colwellia sp. | reverse complement strand
AAAGATCTTGATGTATCATCAAACAATATCGCCAATGTTAACACGACGGGTTTTAAAGAATCTCGTGCTGAGTTTGTTGACGTGTATGCAGCTTCATTACTCTCTTCAGGTAAAACTAAAGTGGGTGATGGTGCTTTGACTGCTGATGTTGCGCAACAATTTTCTCAAGGTAGTATTCAATTTACCAATAATGCCCTTGTTTTAGCCATCACAGGTAACGGTTTTTTTGCGACGGTTCCTGAAATAGACTCACTTGAACGCTCTTATACGCGTGCAGGGCAGTTCAAGTTAAATGCTGATAACTTTGTGGTTAACTCACAGGGCGGTCACTTATTAGGGTTTCCAGTTAATCCAGATGGCTCATCTTCATCAGTAAGTTTAAGTACAGCAGAGCCCGTTCTTATCCCTACAGCATCAGGCGCACCAACTAAAACAAGTAGCGTTGATGTACGTATGAATTTACCCGCTGGAGATTCTTATATCTCTAATGCTCCAGGAAACTTTGATCCAACAGATCCTCTGACCTATAACAATTCTACTTCTGTAACTATTTTTGACTCTTTAGGTGATAGTCATGTAATGACCTATTATTTTGTAAAGGATAATCCTGCAACAGCGCCTAACCAATGGATGATGTTTGCAGCAGTTGATGGCTCCGTAATTGATTTAGCAGACAACCCTGCTGTTCAAGCTACTGCAGATGCTTTAGTTGTTACCGAAACGGCAACAGTGGCGGCAGCTCAAGCGACTTATGATGCAATAGCATCACCGTCAGCGGCTGATTTAGCGACACTTAATGCAGCTAAAAGCTCGCTTGCAGATGCAATTGCAGCAACAACTCCTACTGCGGGTAATGTCTCTGGTCCTTTATCTGCATCAGGGGGCGTAAATGGCGCTCGTTTAAGTTTTAGCTCGTCAGGTGACTTTATTAGCCAATCACCTTCATTGGCTAATGGTGGTATAAGAACGGTTACGTTTGCAGATCATCTTCCTAATGGTGCCGATGCTACCCAAACTGTAGAAATAGACTTTAATTTAGATCCTCTTGCACCAAACCCTAATGAGCCTACACAGTTTGCTTCTAATTTTGAAGTAACTGCCCTTGACCAAGATGGGTTAGCGGTAGGACGATTAACAGGTATCGATATAGGTGCAGACGGCTTAGTTAGAGCAACTTATTCAAATGGTACATCTCAACCCTTAGCACGTATTGCATTGGTTAATTTTGCTAATGAGCAAGGATTATCACAAGTTGGTAGCACTAGCTGGAAAGAAAGTATAGTGTCTGGCGAAGCGCTCGCTGGGGAAGGTGGTTCAGGTACCTTTGGTACAATCAATTCATCAGCGTTAGAGCAAATTATAATGGCTGCTCAAGCAGGTGTTAATGGCTATATTGTTAAACCATTTACAGCAGGAACGCTCAAAACTAAAATAGATAAAATTTTTGAACGTTTAGGTTAGTGTTAATTTTATAGGGCATTCAATGCTTTATAATATTAATGATGCTTTGGTTTACGTGTTAAGGACTTTACATGAGTATAGCAATGGTAGGTAGTGTATCTTTAGAACAAGCTAGAGCTTTAGTTGAATATTTAGAAACCGAACAGCAAGATAAGGCCGATGCGTTAATTGCTGAAATTCAAAACCCAATAAATTCTGATTTGTTTGCTGAAATAGGTAAATTAACACGTCAGTTACATGATTCTTTGAATAACTTTCAGCTTGACTCACGATTAAATGACTTAGCTACAGCTGATATTCCAGACGCTAAAGAGCGTTTGAATTACGTTATTACTCGTACAGAAGACGCAGCCAATAAAACAATGGATGTTGTTGAATCAATTTTCCCTGTTGTTGATAATCTTGCAGAGCAAGTCCGTGATGTAAATCCATTATGGACAAAGTTAATGAATAATGAAATTGAGCTAAATGAGTTTAAAGGCTTATGTGTTGATATAGACAAATTATTGACAACAACAAGCAAAGAAACTCAGCATATTCATAGTTTAATGACTGATGTATTGATGGCTCAAGATTTTCAAGACTTAACTGGTCAAGTTATCCGTAAAGTTATTGAACTGGTGCACGAAGTTGAAGAAAGCTTAATTGCAATGCTGACAGCCTTTGGTATCTCAGCAGAGCACTCACAAGAAAGTGAATCGCCTAAAGTAGGTGATAATCTGGTTGAAGGACCAATAGTTAATACAGAAAATAGAAATGATGTTGTTGAAGATCAAGATGATGTTGATGATCTATTATCAAGTTTAGGGTTTTAACAGGAGTAAAGAATGTCTTTTGAAGCCGATGAAGAAATTCTACAAGATTTTTTAGTAGAAGCAGGTGAAATACTTGAACTACTTTCTGAGCAATTAGTTGAGCTTGAGAATGATGTTGATAATGCTGACTTACTGAATGCTATCTTTCGAGGTTTTCATACAGTAAAAGGTGGAGCAGGTTTCCTTGCGTTAACCGAACTTGTTGACGTTTGTCACGGTGCTGAAAATATTTTTGATTTACTTCGTAATGGTCAACGTTCTGTAAATGCTGACTTAATGGACACTATCTTATCAGCTCTTGATACTGTTAATGATATGTTTGTATTGGTTCAAAATAAAGAGCCACTCATTGCAGCTGAAGATAGTTTATTAGCTGAACTTAAGCGATTAAGCGTACCTGAAGATCAAGAGGCCCCTCAAGTTATTGAAGATATTGTTCCTGAACCTGTAGTTATAACTCCTGTTGAACCAGAAGTAGTAGAGCAAGAATCAATTGAGTCAAATTCAACAGATGAAATGAGTGAAGATGAGTTTGAACGACTGTTAGACGAATTACATGGCGGTGGTGCACCTTCTTCTGCACCAAGTAAACCCGATACAAAAAACTCTCCTGTTATTACTGATAGTGATGATATTTCTGATGATGAATTTGAATCTTTACTGGATGAATTACATGGACAAGGCGCTTTTTCGGCCGAAGTTAGTAACTCAGCTAATACATCAAGTGTGTCTTCTGATGAAATTAATGATGATGAATTTGAAAGTTTACTAGATGAACTTCATGGTAAAGGTAATGCACCTAAACCTGGAGCGACACCTTCTGTGCCTGAAGAAAAAGTAACTCCACCACAACCCGTTAAGAAAGAGCCAGTGGTAGCAAAGCCAGCAGTGGTTAAAGCTACGGCTAAACCAGCGGCCAAATCGAAGGCAACTCCTGCGGGTAAAAAAGCACCGCAACCAGCAACCCCACAGGGTGAAACCACAGTTCGAGTGGATACTAAACGACTTGATACCATTATGAATATGGTTGGTGAGTTGGTGTTAGTTAGAAACCGCTTAACTAGCTTAGGTTTGGTTTCAGATGATGAAAACCTAAGCAAAGCTGTATCAAATTTAGATGCAGTAACTACCGATTTGCAGGGTGCGGTAATGAAGACCCGCATGCAGCCGATCAAAAAAGTTTTTGGTCGTTTCCCTCGCGTAGTACGAGATTTAGCCCGTAGTTTAGATAAAGATATTCAACTTATTCTAGAAGGCGAAGACACAGATTTAGATAAAAACTTAGTGGAAGCGTTAGCAGATCCTTTAGTTCATTTGGTGAGAAACTCCGTTGATCACGGAATTGAAATACCAGCTGATCGTGAAGCGAGGGGTAAGCCTCGTCAAGGGAGTGTTATTTTATCCGCTTCGCAAGAAGGTGATCATATCTTACTAACCATTAAAGATGATGGTGCAGGTATGGATGCTGAAAAATTAAAAGGCATCGCGATTGAACGTGGTGTGCTTGATGCTGATGCAGCGTCAAGAATGCCAGATAAAGAAGCATTTAGTTTGATTTTTGCTCCAGGGTTCTCTACCAAAACTGAAATATCTGAAGTTTCAGGTCGTGGTGTGGGCATGGATGTGGTGAAAACTAAGATAGCTCAGCTAAACGGTACTGTTAATATTGATTCTGAGATGGGCGTAGGCACAATTTTAGAAATCAAAGTACCACTAACTTTAGCAATATTACCGACACTAATGGTCGTAGTGGGCAAGCAAACTTTTGCATTATCTCTTGCTGCGGTAAATGAGATTTTTCATTTAGATTTAACTAAAACAAATAATGTTGATGGCCAATTAACTATTATTGTTCGTGAAAAAGCAATTCCACTATTTTATTTAGATCAATGGTTAGTAAGAGACTGCGAAAATACTCCACGCGATAAAGGGCATGTTGTTATTGTTCAAGTAGGCAATCAACAAGTAGCTTTTGTTGTTGATCGATTAATAGGACAAGAAGAGGTGGTTATTAAGCCTCTTGATAGATTATTACACGGAACACCAGGTATGGCAGGCGCAACAATTACAAGTGATGGTGGTATCGCTTTAATTATTGACATACCGAACATGTTAAGATTCTACGCTAAAAAATTACCTGTTAATAAAAAATTGCGTTCATAATCCATTAGTTAGGAATACTCAAACTGTTAATAAGGATGAGTAAAAACTATTTAAAGTTGAGAAAGTAGATGGTCTATAAGGTACTCGTTGTTGATGATTCAAGTTTTTTTAGACGACGAGTCAGCGATATACTTAATAAGGATTCACAGCTAGATGTAATTGATGTGGCTGTTAATGGTCAAGAAGCGGTAGATAAGGCTATTGCTCTCAAGCCTGATGTCATTACTATGGACATCGAGATGCCTATATTAAATGGTATTGCTGCAGTAAAACAGATTATGGCAAAATCTCCAACTGCCATTTTAATGTTTTCATCCTTAACTCACCAAGGTGCGAAATCTACAATAGAGGCTTTAGAAGCGGGCGCTTTAGACTTTCTTCCGAAGAAGTTTAGTGACATTGCACAAAATACTGATGAAGCGGGTAGTTTGTTACGTCAAAGAGTTATTCAATTAGCAAAGAAAAGCGGGTTAACTCGACGCAGTGTATCACCTAATACACCTTCAAGGGCAACTAGCCGCTCTTCAAATGAAGAAGCACCTTTAAATACTCGGAAAACATCACCTACACTACAACCCAAAGCGACTAGAACAGCTAAAACGGTTAATGATGCGCCTCCTGCACAAGTTAAAGCTTCTGGAAAAAACTATAAATTAATTGCGATAGGAACTTCTACAGGGGGACCTGTAGCATTACAAAAGATACTAACTCAATTACCTCAAAACTTTCCTTTACCTATTATTATGGTGCAGCATATGCCTGCAACTTTCACACATGCTTTTGCAAATAGGTTGAATTCTTTATGTAAAATACAGGTTAAAGAAGCAAGTGATGGTGATATCCTAAAACCCGGTTGCGCCTATTTAGCCCCCGGCGGGCGTCAAATGGTTCTAACTGGTACAGAAAATGCAGCTAAAATAAAAATTGTTGAGGATAATTCAGCAAAAATTACTTTTAAACCGAGTGTCGATGTGAGTTTTGGTTCAGCGTCTAAAGTTTTTTCCGCAAATGTATTGGGAATTATTTTAACAGGAATGGGAGCTGACGGTCGAGAGGGAGCTAGAATGTTAAAATCTAGAGGATCAACCATTTGGGCGCAAGATGAGCAAACATGTGTAGTTTATGGCATGCCTCAAGCTGTTGCTGCAGCAGGAATATCACAGTTATCTTTGCCATTAGATGGAATTTCAAGTGCTATTATTAAGGAAATAAAACATGGATAGACTAAGTGTTGCTGGCCTTATTGTTGCAATTTTAGCTATTTATGCAGGTTTCGCTTTAGATGGCGGCTCTATTTCTACGTTATTTGAATTACCTGCCTTTATTATTGTAGTGGGTGGAACCCTTGGTGCTGTAATGTTGCAGTCTTCGAGTACTCAATTTCTCCATGCTTTTTCATTATTGAAGTGGGTGTTTATGCCCCCTTGTTATAATATTGAAAAAGGGATTGACGATATTGTTTTTTGGTCAGAAAAATCCCGTGAATCTGGTTATCTAGCACTAGAGGATGTGGCACTTGATGTAGAAGATAGCTACACACAGAAGGGTTTGAATCTATTAGTAGATGGCGCAGAGTTTGAAGATTTACAAGCATCTTTAGAGTTAGATTTAGATATTTATAGAGAACATAGCTTGCGTTCGGCTAGTATATTTGAATCTATGGGAGGTTATAGTCCTACTATAGGAATTTTGGGTGCAGTACTAGGGCTAATTCATGCCATGAGTAACTTAACTGAACCGTCCTTACTGGGACAAGGGATAGCAACTGCCTTTATTGCAACGATATACGGCGTAGGCTTTGCCAATTTAATATACTTACCTATTGCTAATAAAATTCGAGCTATTATTCATCAGCAAACAATGTATCGAGAAATGATTTCTGAAGGATTGATTGCTATAGCGCGAGGTGAGAACCCTCATGCAATTGAAAATAAATTATCTGCATTTAGGTTAGAGCAGTGAGACATTTACGTAAGAGAAGAGAATATGTAGAAGGTGAAAATGTTCACCGCTGGCTTGTTTCTTATGCTGACTATATGACCTTACTCTTTGCTTTGTTTGTTGTTCTTTATGCCATGGCTATGGTAAATGAGGAGCCATTTGAAACAATTACAGAATCTGTAGGACGGGTTTTTCAAGCTAATGAAGAGCTACCTAAAAATCGTGGTCATGGAGATGATATTCTAGACGTAAATAGCAGTAAAACCAATAAACGTTTATATGGTAATGGGCTACTTGATGATGCTGGACCGCAACTGCTTGAAGGCGATCAAACGTTATCAAATATATCACACTCTCAAGTAGGCACTAACTTAACTTCATTAGAAGAAGAGCTACATGCTGCACTTTATGAGCTAGTTGAGTCTGGCTATGCTCAATTACAAGTTGATGGTGACTGGCTTGAAATTGAGCTAAATAGTGGGTTGTTATTTCCCAGTGGATCATCTTCTGCAACTAATTCAGCCACTAATATTCTAGCTGTTATTTATGATATTCTTGATGAAGTTACTAATTTTGTGAGAGTAAGAGGTTATACCGATAATCAGGCCATTAATACTGAGATTTTTTCGTCTAATTGGGAACTATCTGTATATAGAGCAACTGCTATTTTACAAGTATTAGAGAGTTTAGGCATGAACCCTGCTCGAATGGCTATTGAAGGATATGGGCAGTATTATCCAAGTGCTGATAACTCTACAGCACAAGGGCGAGCAAAGAATAGAAAAGTAGTTGTAGCAATTTCTAAATACGGCCTGGAAAAATCAAACCTGTTACATACACCAACAATTAGCGTTAAAGATGTTGAAGCCATAACAAAAGTAGTTGAACCAGGTGAAGAGAGTAATAAAATAAATATTATTCGTTTAGAAAATGGTGGTATACGAATCACAACTCGAAATGAAAATGAGAATACGTCAAACGAGTGAAATAGTTTTTAGCGATCAATAACATAACAATATTAATGAATTATTAATAAACAGGAATGATCTTTGGAAGTTTGGACGGTTGCAAATCAAAAAGGTGGTGTTGGTAAAACCACTACAACTATCGCTTTAGCAGGACTGTTAGCAGAGAGTGGTAAACGAGTATTGTTAGTTGATACCGATCCTCATGCATCATTGAGTTATTATTTTGGTATTGAATCTGAAGACTTAGAGTTGAGTGTTTTTGATTTGTTTACGCAAGTCTCTTCAACAGAACAAATTTTACAGAGTTTATGTCCAACAAAATATCTTCATTTAGATATTTTACCTGCAACAATGGCTTTAGCAACATTAGACCGAGCATTAGGTGCTAAGGTCGGTATGGGATTAGTATTAAAGAAAGCGATTGAAAAATTATCACAATATTATGATTATGTTTTACTAGATTGTCCGCCAGTATTAGGTGTACTTATGGTGAATGCTTTAGCTGCTTCAAATAAAGTTATTGTGCCTGTTCAAACAGAATACCTTGCGTTGAAAGGTTTAGAACGAATGATTACAACGATGGATTTGATGCAAGGAGAGCAGGAAAAGCCTTTTAAGTATACAATAATCCCTACAATGTTTGATAAGCGAACAAAAGCTTCGATCTTATCTTATCAAAAACTGCTAGACACCCATAAAGATAAAGTTTGGCCAGGCGTGATACCCGTTGATACAAACTTCAGGAATGCTAGCCAAGCACAAAAAGTGCCTTCGCACTTTATGCCAAATTCTCGTGGAGTTTTTGCATATAAAAACTTATTAAAGTACTTAATGAAATCAGCTTAAAAGTAGAGAAAAATGGCAAAGCCTTTAGCAGCAAGTAAAAAAGTTATGAAAAGTTATTTGTCAGAATTAATGACAGATGAACCTCGTATGCAAGCAAGCACACAGAATCATGTGGTTGAAAGTGAGGTAGCCGTTGAAAATGAACGTCTTGAAGCATTATTAAAAAATGTTAATGCGAACCTTGAGGTAAAAGAAGAGAGTTTTATTACCCAAAAGAGTACTAATGAGGTAATAGAAATAGAGCAAGAAAATGTTCTAGAAACAACTTTAGTTACCCAAAAGAGTCAAGATTATG
>CAXIBS010000093.1:0-8634 GCA_964022585.1 uncultured Colwellia sp. | reverse complement strand
CTGTCGTTTTATTTATAGTCTTAGCTAAAGGGTAAATACTCAGTGCTATCCAAAAACAAGACTCACTCCATTCTTTAATCTCTTTAACAGATTGCTCAGCCTGACTTGTTTTTGCATAGGTGTCAAAAATATACTGGGCATTGCCAATAGCATAAGCACTAAAGCGAGAACGCATTAATTGCTCTGCTGTTTCAACGTGCTTTTCTTTATTGATATACGGCTGGCAACAAGAAGAAAAATTAGCCTTTGAGCCACAAAAGCAGGGAGTATTAGTATTCATACAGACAGGAAAATGATGATTTGTTAAATGGAATTTATCTAGTTTATCATTATTTAAAGTCAAAAAACGATAAGTGGTGGCTTTACTTTACACTTTCCATGAAAATTAGAATTATCTCTTAGAAAATAGTTTGAATGATTTATCTATCAACAGTATAACTACCTTTATTCAATCTTAAATACAAATAAATCCTAGAGATTACAATCTATGAAGTTAAAACTATTAGTCATCACATTAAGCTTTTCTTTAGCTGCCTGTGTTAGCACACAAGATAAAAACCAAGTTAATAGCAACATACCATTAAATCCTCCTTCTGTTTTATCTGCAAATGTAAATGAAAGTCAACTAAGTGCAAATAAAAATGAAATTACGTTAGAGCAAATTATGGCTGATCCAGATTGGTTTGGTCGTGCGCCTGAGTCTTGGTATTGGGGCGATGACAGTAATACTATTTTTTATAAACAAAAGCAGCTTGGCAACCCATTAAGAGATTTATTTGTTAGTCAATTAGACTCAGGCAACAATAGTCAGAAAGTCAATTTATCAGATCTTCATATTGCCAATGATAAAAACGCTAAAGTGAATAATGCGCTATCTCATGAAATTTACACCTACATGGGCAATGTCTTTATTAAAAACTTAATGAATAAAAAGGTAAAGCAGATAACATTTACTTCATCACACGAAATGAATGCTATGTTTTTGACTAACGGCAATATCGCTTATCAAGTAGGTTATACATTTTACAGGCATAATTTAGCTACAGGGCAGGTAGTTGAATTAGCAAACTTACAAATGGCAGATAAGCCTTTGAATATTTTAGAGCCAACAAGTTATTTAGCGCAAGAGCAACATAAGTTAATTGATTATATTGCTTTGCAGCACAGAAATGCCAAGCTTGAAGAGTTACAACACGCAGAGTTAATTTCAAATAATAAAAGCATTACAGACACTAAATATTATTTTGGTAAGGGCAATACGTTAAGAAATGCAAGCTTGTCTCCAAGTGGAGATAAGCTTGTGATTAGTGTTTCACCAGCTGAATCGAGTCGTGATAAAACAGATATTATGCCAAACTATATTACTGAAAATGGTGTGATAGCAGCTGAAAAAGTGCGTGCTCGAGTGGCTAATAACAGACAATATAAAGAAGATATTTATATTGTGGATTTGACAACCAAAGAGCAGGCGCTATTAAGTTACGATGTATTAGCTGATTTTGACACAGACGTATTAGCAAGCGTTAAAAAAGAAAATTATGCTCGATATGGCAAGGAATATACTTCAAGTAATAAGCCTAGAAATATTCACTTATTAGCTATGTACGATCCAATAAAATGGAACGCTGATGGTAGCCAAGTCGCATTAATGTTAGAAGCTTGGGATAACAAAACTCGCTGGTTAACAACGGTTGATTTTTCTGGGCAAAAGTTAGTTTCTCAGCATAAATTACATGATGATGCTTGGATTAATTGGAGTTTTAATGAGTTTGGTTGGGTAGGTAATGATGCGTTATATTACTTATCAGAAGAGACTGGTTATTCTCATTTATATCACAAAGTACTTAATCAACAGGCAAAGCAATTAACCTCAGGTAAATACGAAGTCAGTGATATAACGCTGATGAAAGATCAACAGAATTTTATTTTTAAGGGGAATATTAAACACCCTGGAATTTACGAAATTTATCAAATTGATTTAGCAAAAAACCTTAGTCCGTTAACAGATTTAGGTGGAATGAATAACTATGCGCTTAGTCCTGATGAAACTAAATTATTGATAGAGCACTCTAGCTTAACCGTACCACCCGAATTGTATGTGAAAACCCTTGGCGAAGATCAACAAGCTATGCAAGTGACTCATACCGTATCTGAAGAGTACCTAGCAATGCCTTGGACTGCACCTAGTATTGTTGCCATCGCATCATCTAATCAAGATAACCCCATCTATTCTCGTGTCTATTTACCTGCAAATTATAATAATACAAAAGAGAAAAACCGTGCGGTAATGTTCACCCATGGTGCTGGATATTTGCAAAACTCACACCTTGGCTGGTCAGGTTATTTTCGTGAATTTATGTTCCATTCAATGCTTGTGCAGCAAGGGTATGTAGTCATTGATATGGACTATAGAGCTTCTGCAGGTTACGGACGAGATTGGCGTACTAGTATTTATCGTCATATGGGAAAAGTTGAAGTAGAAGATATGCGTGATGGGGTTAATTGGTTAGTTGAAAATGCTAATGTAGATCCTAAACGTGTAGGCACATATGGTGGCTCTTACGGTGGTTTTTTAACCTTGATGTCAATGTTTACCGATCCAGATTTATTTGAATCAGGATCAGCCATTCGCTTAGTGTCAGATTGGGCATATTATAATCATGGTTATACCTCTAATATTTTAAACACCCCTGAAGATGATGCTATTGCGTATGAACGTAGCTCACCTATTTACTTTGCTGAAGGCTTAAAAAAGCCATTATTAATTAATGCACCCATGGTAGATGACAATGTGTTTTTTGAAGATACAGTACGTTTAGTACAACGCTTGATAGAATTAGAAAAGCAAGATTTTGAAACTGCTATTTACCCTGTTGAGCCTCATGGTTTTGTTCAGCCTAGTTCTTGGCTAAATGAGTATAGACGTATATTTAAACTATTTGAAAATACACTTTAAGGGTTAGCTTTAAATTATCTTTGTAGTGCATTAATAAAGTGGTAGGCATAAAGCTTACCACTAACGTTTTATTTAGTTGCACATTTATTATTAAAAAGAAACAGGTAAATAAGAGAAAACACTAACCCGCCTAGCGCACCCCATAAATGTGCATTGATAGCCACATCTGCAGCAATTAAGTTACTTACATCTGTACTTGCACCATAAAGTTGTTCATGTGAAATCTTGATTAATATACCTAGTAGTAACAAATAACCAGTTTTGTCTTTAGCATTAATATCCATTAATGCGCCAAATACAAAAACTCCATGTAAAACACCAGATAACCCCACATACTTACTTAACATTGGATCAAAATAGTAAATACCAATACTGGTAAATAATGAACAAAATATAAATAAAAAAGCATAATTTTTTATACTATAAAAGCGACTATGTAGTGCCAAAAGCATTAATAAACCGGCTAAGTTTAATAATAGGTGATAGCCATTGGTATGTAATAAATGACCGGAAAGTAACCGCCAAAACTCACCTTGGGCAATTAATTGTCTATGGTATATAAAAGTTTGAGCAAATGAGCTATTTAGAAAATGCTCACAAGCAAATGCGATAAGTGAAAGAGTTGCAATGATAATTACAGCGCCAGCGTGTTGTTTAGAAAGTGCTAAGGAATTAAATTTCATGTATTAAGGAGTTACATAGTGGCTAAAGTTGTAAGGTATTAAACACAAATAAAATATCCTAGAAGTAGTTTTAAGTAAATAAATAGAGATACTTATAAAAATGTGAAGTGCTCATTATTAATATAGTATCCTGAACTAGTACTTTTTAGAATAGACAGTTTAAAACTTGCGAATGATAACGTCTTCGTGCTCGCCTTTTTATAGCATATAGGTGTAAAATAATGTTTTGTAAAATTTACATTTTTTGGTGAATTACTCTGTATGTCTAGAACTTTATGTAAGCAATGTAATCGCCCATCAATTGCTTGTATTTGTCACTTTGTTTTTCATATTAATAATCCTACGCATGTTCTAGTTTTACAACATCCGAGCGAAGTTAAACAAACTAAAGGCACTGTTAACCTATTAAATCGCTCACTGGAAAATTGCCAAGTAATAGTGGGAGAAGATTTTAGCCATAATCCTGAGCTTAATGCTTTACTGGCTAATCATCAAACGGTGTTACTTTATCCAAGTGAAAAAGCAAGTGTGCTATCTTCTAGCATCGAAGAATTTAATAGCGCTAACATTGATATTAATAATGAAAGAAAGCCACTACCTAAGCTTCTCATTATACTTGATGGAACATGGAAAAAAGCTTATAAAATGTTTATGTTGTCTTCTAACCTACAAGAACTTAAACAAGTTTGTTTGCCAGAAAATATTGCTAACCGAGGTCAATATTTGATTCGTAAAGTAGCAAAAAATAATGCGCTATCAAGCCTTGAAGCTTGTTGTTATGCTCTTGCATTACTTGAGGGTGAATTAGATGATACAAATAATCAATTATCCTCACAGGAAAGTTTTGATTGTGGTCTTTATCAAAACTTGCTGAATAAATTTATACAATTTAATCAATTTCAGTTATCGTTTAGACCTTCTAAATAGTCTTGTGAATTTCTTTGTTGGAACTTTTTATTCATGTTAAAAAAGTATGTTTATCATTCGATTAGCCGTTTAACTATCGTTAATTTTCTTTTATTTACCAGTTTTTTATCTGCTGAAGTTTTACCTGAAAATCCTCCCCTGCAAGTGAGTAATGTAAAACGAGAAGTTCGTGAACCTGAAGCTGCAACGGGTTATCAGGCTAAAAAAGCGGTGCACGGAAAAGAGTTTATGGTTGTTGCGGCCAATCCTTATGCTAGCCAAGCAGGGTTTAAGATTTTAGAACAAGGCGGTAGTGCTGTAGATGCTGCAATTGCAATGCAATTAGTCTTAACATTAGTTGAACCTCAATCATCAGGTATTGGTGGAGGAGCGTTTATGTTGCACGGGGATAATCAGCGACAAAAGATGACTACTTTTGATGGGCGAGAAACAGCACCTAGTAAAGCAACTAGTGAGCTATTTTTAGATGAACACGGTAAGCCTATAAAGTGGATAAATGCGGTTGTTGGTGGCCGCTCAGTTGGCGTGCCGGGTGTTTTGGATGCATTTAAAAAAGCTCATGATAAATACGGAAAACTACCTTGGTCTGCCTTATTTGAGCAGGCAATTACATTAGCTGATAATGGCTTTGTTGTTTCTCCGCGTTTAGAAAAACTTCTCTCCCTTAATTTTAACCCCGGTATTCATCAACTACCTGAAATTAATGAATACTTTTTTCCTAACGGAAAGTCGGTCAAAGCTGGTAATACTTTAATTAATAAAAAACTTGCCAGAGTTTATAGAAGCATAGCTAAAGATGGTGTCGATGTTTTTTATCATGGTTGGTTAGCAAAAAAAATAGTGTCGGCTGTGCAAAACTCGGCTATAGCTCCTGGGTTATTATCAATGAAAGATATGGCTTCATATCAGGCAAAGGAAAGAGCGCCTGTGTGTGGCCCTTATCGTGAATTTACCTTGTGTGGAATGGCACCACCGAGTTCTGGCGGTATAGCTGTTATTCAGATCCTTGCACAATTACAACGATTCGACTTGTCAAAATATTCAGCAAATTCGGTACAAGCATTACATTTATATACACAAAGCTCGCGCTTAGCTTTTGCCGATAGAAATAAATATATAGGTGATACTGATTATGTTTCAGTACCTGTAAGTGGATTATTAGCTGCTGATTATTTAGCTGAACGTTCTTCCTTAATAAATCCTGAAAAAGATATGAATAAAGCTAAAGCAGGAGTTCCTATGGGAGCTGCTGTATTAATGGAAGGTAATACAATTGAACAGCCTTCTACCACACACTTGTCTGTTGTTGATGCTAAAGGTAATGCAGTTTCTATGACGAGTAGTATTGAAAATGGTTTTGGCTCGGCGTTAATGGTTGAAGGCTTTATATTAAATAATCAATTAACCGATTTCTCTTTTATTCCGCAAAAAAATGACAGGTTAATTGCCAATAGAGTGCAGCCTAATAAACGCCCAAGAAGTTCAATGGCACCTATGATGGTTTTTAATAAAGATAACTCATTGAAATTATTATTAGGCTCACCTGGTGGTAGCCGTATTATCAACTATGTATCGCAAACAATTATTGGAATGCTTGATTGGAAATTAAACCCTCAAGAAGCAATTAATTTGCCTAAAGTAACCAACAGAAACTATGTAACAACTTTAGAAAGAGGAACACCGGTACAAACATTAAAATCCGTATTAGAAGCTAAAGGGCATACTGTTCATATTCGTGACTTAAATAGCGGAGTACATGCTATTGAATTAACTGATAAAGGATTGATAGGTGGTGCTGATCCTCGCCGAGAAGGGCTTGTTTTGAGTAAGTAATTATTACTTTGATAGCTGGCTCAGTGTGATTACCTAGTCGAGAGGTTTAGTCTTCTTAATGGTACTGTATACATTACGACTTTGAATAAATTGTACAGTGTAACGTAACCACTTGATATTGTGGTTTAGTTTTTGCTTAGTCTGTAGAAGCAATTATCTTTGCAATAATACTTAAAAGCCGACAATAAATTGGCAGGAGCATAACGTGACTTTAAAAAATATTCCTTTAATAACTAAAATATCAGCAAAAATTATCGCCTCACTATTTTTTATGATGCATATGAACACTTATGCATTAGAAACTGCATTACAGGTGCATAAATTAGATCAGTCTGGCGCATACGGTGCAAGTGTCAGTGTGGGTGACAATTTTTTTAAGCAACGAGAATTTAATTGGTCGGTATCTTATAACCATTTTGAAGATGTAAAGGTGAATAATCTTGATGATCAAAGCCTAGTTTGGGATGACTCAGATAATAACTTTCCATTAGATACGCTTGATTTAATGTTGAGCTACCGCTATTACCCTAAATCATATAATGCTTTTATAAAAAGTTTAACGGTTGAATTTCAAGTGGGAGCAGGAGTTACCTTAACAGAAAATAAATTTACTTTTCCGGGTAATACTACTGAGTTCGTTTTTTCAGAGCAGGGTGATGTTAACGCGGTACTAGGTTTTATAATTCATAAAAAATTATCTAAACAAATGTCTATGCAAGTGGGTGTTAAGCATTACCCTGATTATTCAGAATTTGGTGGTGTTTCTTCATTATTCTTAGGTGTTAGTTATCAGTTCGGCCAAAAAATCGGTTACTAGTGTCTACTAGTAATACCTAAGGTTATGTGAATAGAAGTTATATGATTACAGTAACTCAATACTGTTGGAATTTACGCAGAAAATATCTATGACATCGAATCACTATTTTTCTAAGAAGCGTGGGGAAATTTAAAATGCGTTGCTTTAAGTACATATTATTAACACTAGTGTTTAGCAGTAGTGTTGTTTTTGCCGTAGATACAGACGGTGATGGTTATGAAGATGACGTAGACTTGTTTCCTACTGATATTTTGGAATGGATTGATACCGATCTTGATGGTATCGGCAATAACTCTGACCCAGATATTGATGGTGATGGTTTAGATAATAGTATCGATAATAATGATGATGGCGATTTAGCTATTGATATTTACGATCCCCTACCAAAAGATCCCAGTGAATGGTTAGACACTGATTTAGATGGTTTAGGTAATAATACTGACACCGATGATGATAATGATGGTGTGCCTGATTTACTTGATGTTTTCCCTCTTAACTCGCTAGAAAGTATAGATACAGACAACGATACCATAGGGAATAATGCTGATAGTGATGATGATGGTGATGGTGTACTGGATGTGTATGACCAATTTCCTTTAAACCCATTAGAAACTATTGATACCGATCTCGATGGTATAGGTAATAATGCTGATCTTGATGATGATGGTGACGGCTTTAATGATGCTGATGATATATTTCCATTTGATGGTGCTGAAAACGGTGATTTAGATGGTGATGGCTTGGGCGATAATGCTGATTCAGATCGCGATGGTGATGGTGTTGTCAATATCATTGATGTTTTTCCAAATAACCCCGCTGAGTGGTATGACACTGATAGCGATAGTATTGGTAATAATACCGATGATGATGATGATGGCGATGGTGTTTTAGATATTAATGATGATCTTCCTTTAGATGCAACAGAATCAGTTGATACTGATAATGATGGCTTAGGGAACACCTTTGCTGATGATGATGATGATGGAGATGGTGTTCAGGACGCTCTGGATAAATGTCCACTTGATCCACTTGAACGTTTAGATACAGATAATGATGGTATTTGTGACGGCCCAGATTTAGATGCAGATAACGATGGTGAGCCAGATAGTACAGATGAATTTCCTCTTGATAATAGCGAGCAATTTGATTTAGATAATGACGGCTTAGGCGACAATGCTGATTCAGATCGTGATGGTGATGGTGTTGATAATATCACTGATTTTGCTCCTCTTGATCCTACAGAATATATTGATACTGATTTAGACGGTGTCGGTAATAATACAGACCTTGATGATGATGGCGATGGTGTGAATGACACCCTTGATGTTTTTCCTCTTGATTCAACAGAAACCACAGATCTAGATGGTGATGGTGTTGATCCCGATAGAGATGGTGATGGTATCGCTAATGCTTTAGAT
>CAXIBS010000092.1:0-8698 GCA_964022585.1 uncultured Colwellia sp. | reverse complement strand
TCATTGGTGAAGTGGCATTTGAGTTAGCAACGACTATACCGTCGTATCCAACTAGTACTTCAGTAATACTGGTAACACCATTTTTAACACACATATCGAATTCACTTTTTTTCATTCGACGTGAAGCATTTGAAAGATCAGGGGTGTTGATTGCATTACTAGCACAAAATAACTTCATACCACCGCCAGTACCTGTAGACTCAATTTTTGGTGTTTTAAAGTCTGTACTTTTGCCAAAGCGCTCAGCAACAACTGTTGAAAATGGGTATACAGTTGATGAACCTACTGCAGTAATAGTGTCACGATTGCCACCTTGTGCACTAGCATAAGCGCTTGTTAATGCTGTAGCAGCGATAGATAGGCCGATTATTGTTTTCTTCATATTCATTTTATTAGTAAAAGTGTTCATATGATTTCTCAATTTAATTGAATTAATAATTTTAGACTGAATATTGTGTCTAGGTTCAAGCTCATTTTTTAACTGTGTGCAGTGTAGAAATTTTATATGACAACTAAGTGAACGATTTGTGACACTTATGTGACAACGTAAATTCACTCTGTTTTTTTCAAAAAGATGCTGTACTCGAATAAACTTATGTGTAAAAATAACATTACAAACCGCGTAACTAAATCTTTACGATATTGTGTTTTTTGTTTTATTCAAGCTGCAGCCTACTAAAACTGAGCTTGGACTTTTCAATATTTTCTGCAAATCTTGTTTTATCCTGCGCATTTTTCAATTATCAGTTTTTTAGGAATAAACCATGACGCCTGCAAACCATAAAAGTACTTTGAATGATATTCATGTTAACGAAGAGCATGTTCTTATTACGCCTGAGCAACTTAAAAAAGAGTTGCCGTTAAAAGAGTCGAGCCGAGATTTTGTTAAGTCGGCACGTAAAATAACGGGAGATATAATTCATAAACGTGATCCCCGTTTATTGGTTATTAGTGGCCCTTGTTCTATACATGATGTAGATGCAGCAAAAGAATACGCCCGCGAACTTAAAAAACTGCATGATAAGCACCAAGACTCTTTATATATAGTGATGCGCGTTTATTTTGAAAAACCTCGTACTACTGTAGGCTGGAAAGGTTTAATTAATGACCCCCATATGGATGGTTCATTTGATGTAGAATCAGGGCTGAGAAAAGCGCGAGAATTATTAATTTATCTAACTGAGCTTGGGTTACCACTTGCTACAGAAGCATTAGACCCTATTAGTCCACAATATCTAGCCGAGCTTTTTAGTTGGTCAGCTATTGGTGCCCGTACAACAGAATCACAAACTCATAGGGAAATGGCTAGTGGTTTATCTATGCCTATTGGGTTTAAAAATGGTACTAACGGTAGTTTAGATGTTGCGATTAATGCGTTGCAGTCAGCTGCGTCATCACATCGTTTCATGGGAATTAACCGTCAAGGACAAGTAGCTTTAATTAAAACATCAGGCAATCCTGATGGTCATGTTATTTTACGTGGTGGTAAACAACCAAACTATGACAGTGTTAATATTAGTGAATGTGAGCAAGTGTTGGCTAAGCATCAATTAGAGCCTGGCATTGTAGTTGATTGTAGTCATGGTAATTCAAATAAAGATTATCGTCGTCAACCACTTGTTGCAACGAATGTTTTTAATCAAATTTGTGAAGGTAATAAGTCAATTATTGGTATAATGTTAGAAAGTAACATCAATGCGGGAAATCAAAGTAGTGACTTGCCACGTGATGAGATGGAATATGGCGTTTCAGTAACAGATGCCTGTATTGATTTAGATAGTACAAAAGCTTTATTAATTGAAGCTGATGCGATGCTGAGTGAAACATTAAAGCAGCGTATTAAATAATACTAGTTCATTATTTTAAGAGAAACTATGAGTAATTTTGAAGACAATCTTAAAGTTTTACGTGATGAGATTGATGACATTGATAGCCAGTTAGTTGACCTACTGGCGAAGCGATTAGCCGTTACCACAAAAGTAGGGGCGCTTAAGAGTCTTGAGGGGGTGCCAATTTTTGCACCTGAGCGAGAAGCTACGTTAATTAGTAAGCGAAGAAAAGAAGCCGAAGCAGCTGGTTTAAGCGGTGACTTAATTGAAGATATTTTACGACGTTTAATGCGTGATTCTTATGTGAGTCAAGACGCAAGTGGTTATCAATGCATTAACCCAGATTGTAAAAAGGTTGTTGTTGTTGGTGGTAAAGGTCAATTAGGGGGCGTTTTTGTTGATTTATTTAACCGCTCAGGGTACCAAGTAGCGATTATTGAAGAAGATGATTGGCCTCATAGTGAGGTCACTTTGGCACAAGCAAGTTTAGTCATAGTTTCTGTGCCTATTAGATTAACTTCACAGATTATTAATCACTTAAGCAACTTACCTAAAGATTGTATTTTAGCTGATTTTACCAGTGTTAAAGAATCTCCTTTATATGAAATGATGAAAGTTCATTCAGGTCCTGTTGTGGGGTTACACCCTATGTTTGGTCCAGATGTTACTGGGTTGATTAAACAAACTATTATTGTTTGTGATGGCCGTGATGAGTCACAATATCAATGGTTGTTAAAGCAGTTTCAGGTGTGGGGTGCTAAAACTTATCAAGTGCCTGCACATGAACACGATGAAGCCATGTCTATGGTGCAAGTTATGCGACATTTCTCTACCATCGCTTATGGGTATCACTTGATGGCAGAAGGGGCTGATATTGAAAATTTAGTGAATATGAGCTCACCTATTTATCGATTAGAGTTAATTATGGTAGGTAGGTTGTTTGCACAGAACCCTATTTTATATTCAGATATTATTTTTGCTAACCCAGAAAATATAACCATGATGAAACGTTTTGCTTATCGTTTTCTTGAGTTGTTAGAAGATGTTGAAATGGGCGATAAAGACGCATTTGTTACTATGTTTGAACAAGTTTCACATTGGTTTGGTGATTATGCTAATGACTTTTTAGCAGAGAGCAAAACTATGTTATTAAAAGCCAATGAGATAAAAAAACATTAATATATATTTAGTGTAATCATGACTATCAAAATTTACTTTGATTCGTCATGATTACAGATCCATTCTATGTATAACTTTCGCTGTTTTGTTTAAAATCTAAAATCTATAAGCTATACCAATCGATATTTGGCTATCTATCCATATTGAACTATCGAAGTGGGCCACACATGTACTTTCGTTTTGACAAAAAAGCGTATCATCGTCTTTGGTAAGCGTAGCATAAGCACGTAACTCAGTTATTAAAGCTAGGTTCTTTGAAAACTCATAACGAGTACCTACAGAAACACTGATTGAAGGATAAAATACGCTATCATAATCACTTTTAAAATAAGTCATCCCAATACCCATTCCAACAGTGGTTATATAATTTCTTTCTTTAAAAAAACCAACGCCATTAAAATGCGCATAAACAGTATCAAAAGAGTGAATTGATTGATCTGTATTGTCAGTAAAGTCCCGACTAATATAATTTATTAAAACTTGACCTTGCCCTGCATTTGAATCTTTCCAAGATAATCCTAAAGCAATATTAGGCTCATCAGTGCTTGGTAAGCTTGCTGTATTATCGCTATTATTTAATTTTGGACTAAAGGTGTAGCCAATCAAGGAAGTAATTTCTAGATCAGCAGCTAAGGCTGTTGAAGACATTATCAATGATAAACAAAGTGTTAAAATTACTTTAAAAGGCTGGGAAAAGATCTTAGCTGAAAGCATAGCAGAATATTCCTTTTTCTTGGTTCGTTGTTAATTTGAATAATTTGTTAATCAATTAGCTTTGGTTTATCAACTTTAATAGTGATAATAAAATTTCCCCGCCTAACTGGTTAGTTACAATACCTTGTTCTCCACCGATTGATGTAATATTTACATTATTAATTGATGAAGTTTTGTTTATATTATTTTCTATAGTAATTAACTCTACTTTATTGATGGTGATTTCAGCAATATTTATTTTACCTTGAGGTTTACCTCGTTTCTTCTTGATTTTAGTATGCTCAACAATTGGCCCAGCCTGTGGGTGACTTTGGGCATATGCTTCAGCATCAAGCTGAGGGTTTTGTTGTGCGTATATTTTAGCACTTATACTCGGATAGAGCTCGGGGTAATCATTCGCTAAGGTGAGTGCTATTTTATTAATAAGTTGTTCGATATTTGTTGGTTTATCCGGTGCTTTTTCAATATGCAAAGTAAGTTTATTAATGGTTAGCTTTTTGATTTGAGTTAATAAAGGGTTTGTAGGTTGGTTTACTAATTCTACTCGTGCTTCATCTATAGTAACTGCATATTTAGCTTTATAACCGCTTAGGTTTACTATGGCTAGCTCCTTAAACTCTCCGGTACCAGTACTGGATGAAAAGTCACTGAACACCATACTGGTTTCTTGTCCTGTATAATAATTACTCTGTAATTCAATTTGACTTCTTATAAATTCATTAAGAGAGCCATTAGCTAAAAACCAAAGCATGGAGCTAAGTGTAATTAAAAGTGTGAAAGCTATGATAGCTAGTTTATTCAAGGGTAAACCTCTTAAGTAAGAATTAAATGATATTGTATGATAAAAAAGCCGTTACTAGTGTAACGGCTTTTCATTATATGCTTTTTTTACTTATAAAATCTTATACTAATGCATTACTTGGTACACTGGTGGGACTAATATGTTCAATAGGGTAACAACCAAGTACTTTAATGAAGTTTGTATGTTCAGTCATTTCACTAATTGCTTCTTGCAGCGCAAAACTCTTTAAATTTGCTTCAACATCAATATAGAACATTTCCTCCCAAGGACGTCCTTGGATTGGACGAGACTCTAGCTTACACATGTTAATACCTTTTTCTTTTAGTACTAATAAACATTCAACTAGCGCACCGGCTTTTTGACCAGTAGCTAGAATAATTGCTGTTTTAGCTGGTATTTGCTCGGCAACATCTACAGCTTTTCTGGCGACTAAAATAAAGCGAGAGTGATTTTCGTTCTGGTTGGCAATAGATTTCTCTAATGCTTGTAATTGATATAAATGTCCGCCTTCTTCACTACCAATAACAGCAATTGTTTCATCTTGTAATTCAGAAACTTTTACCATTGCGTCAGCTGTGCTTTCACAATATTCTATTCGTATATTACTTTGCTTATCTAAAAAGTTACTACATTGAGCAAATGGTTGACCATGAGCATAAATAGTTTTTATTTTGTCTACACGTGTATCAACAGCTGTGAGTAAACAGTGCTCTATAGGCTGGGTGATTTCACCCACAATAGATAGACTAGTATGTTGAAGTACGTCGTATACTTCATTGATACTACCCGAACTAGTATTTTCAATGGGGAGCATCCCATAATCCACTTGACCTGATTCAACTTGTTGTAAAATATCAACAAAACTTTGACAACCCGATTCAATAATTTTCTCAGCGCGTCGTGAAAAGTATCGATGACTAGCTAAATAACTATATGATCCTTTATCTCCAAGAAAAGCAACACTTACGGTTGGTGTTTGAATATCTGGATTTGCTAAACTTTGTAAAAAAGCCTGTTGATTTAAAACAGAGTCTTCAATGATGGTTTGAAAAACACTGGTAACATAGTGAGCATCTAATCCTAACTCTTTACCTTGTTTTATCAGTCGAATAAGTAATTCTTGTTCACGTTGTTGATCACGAATAGGGCGTACTTGTTGTATTTTACTTTTTGCAACATTAAGCGTGAGTGCGCGACGTTTAGCAAATAATGTTAATAAATCTTGATCTAATGTTGTAATTTGCTTTCGTATTTCATTTAAATCTAATTTTTCGCTCACTGTCTTTTCCCGTTAAAGTTGCCAATGGATTAATCAATAAAAAACCTTCAATACATAAGGTTTAATCACTCTAGAGTAACCACTCTATCTAGCTTTACTAAATTCTGTCAACAGTTTATTTAGACTCTTTTCATTTACTTATAAACTTTATGAGATACATTGTTAAACAATTGTAAACCAAGCCAAGGTTATTGCTCTTAAAACAAAGAGGAATATAAGATTTTTATAGTAAATAAATAGTATTTTTTGATGTTAATCGAGTTAAATGCGGCTAATGGACATTAAATCTAATATAAAAGTGCATGTTTTTATTAAATTTTAAAAAAAGCTGTTAATAGTTTAGATTTTCATATTAATCAAGTGTTATTATTTAACCACGTAAATGTATTTTATTAAGTTTAGGCTTAAATTTTAAGAGGTAGCGAGTGTCAGAGTTAATGTCTAAACATGTACAAATTGGTGATTGGATTTTCGAAGTAAAAATGGTTCGTGCGTTAAAAGTTTCAGAGTATGGTAAGCCTTATTCTGCTATCGCCAACTGTAATATTAATGGTGAGGCCATGTATGTAGATGGCTTATTAACGAAGAATGAGCAGATTTTCACTAAAAATGACTATAGAAGCTTTCATGAATTCTGCGTGCAAATGGGGCTGAAACAGTGTTCGTATCACAGATATCAAAATGGTGAATCAGTGATTAAAGATCTTATGGTTACCCCCCTTGAACCCACTCAAGAAGATGAAAAGCCGATACGACTTATCAAGTAAGCTACTTAAACATTCATATCGTATTAAATTTAACTAAAGACGCTTGTCTCACAGTTGAATATTGCTAAAATAAAGCATCAATTTTTTAATTTTAGATAACTATGGCATCACTTCAAGATCAATTACTTAAAGCAGGTTTAACAACCAAGCAAAAAACACGTCAAGCTAATGTAGATAAGCGTAAAAAGAATAAACAAAAACGCAGTGGTGTTCAACATGGTGATAGTTTGCAAGAGCAAGTTCAGCACGACTTAATCAAAGCGAAAGCAGATAAGCAAGCTAAAGACAATGAACTAAATGAGCAAAAACAGCTAGAACTAGCTGCAAAAGAGCGTGTGTTACGTATAAAACAAATATTAACTCATCACCAAATTAAAAATGTAGCAGGTGACAATGACTATAATTATACGTTTAACACTACCATTAAAAAGCTGCCATTAGATGAAGTTACACACAAAGCATTAGTTAATGGACAATTAGCGTTGTGCGGTTTAGATGATGTTACTTACATCGTGACGCGCGAAACAGCAAAGAAATTGGGTGAGTTAGATAAAAATATTATTCTAGTTCAAAATGATAAGGCACTTGAAGAAGAGATTGATGAAGATGATCCTTATGCCGATTACCAAATTCCTGATGATATGATGTGGTAAGTTAAGTGCTTGTGGGTTTAAATTTCCAGCAATAATCAATGAAAAAAATATATATACGAGGGCTAATGCAAATAATTGTATTAGCCTTTTTAATGCGTAAATTTTGCTATGTAATTAAGTAAATATAAAATGATTTGAACTAGCGTTGTATTTCTAGCATTCATTGCTTGCATTAACGTGAGTTCATGCTATTTTCTTGAATAATTACATTGATTAAAAATTCATTTAAGGATTATTCATGCCAAAGGCTAGTGATATAAAGAAAAATGCTGCGATAGAGCATAATGGAAAAGTACTGATAGTAAGAGATATAACTCGTTCTGTTCCTCAAGGTAGAGCAGGGGGAAGTTTATATCGTATGCGCTTATATGATGTAGTAACAGGTGCAAAGGTTGATGAAACATTTAAAGCTGAAGACATGCTAAATTTTGCAGACTTGAGTCGTCGTCCTTCAATGTTTTCTTATATTGATGGTGATGAATATGTCTTTATGGATAATGAAGATTACACCCCATACAACTTAAATAAAGAAAGCATTAGTGAAGAGTTGCTTTTCATTAATGAAGAAACACAGGGACTATCTGTGATTATTGTTGATGATGTGCCTGTTGGCGTAGGGCTTCCTGCCTCAGTTGATTTAGTTATTTCTGAAACAGACCCTTCAATAAAAGGGGCATCAGCAAGTGCTCGTACAAAACCAGCAACACTATCAACAGGATTAATTGTACAAGTACCTGAGCATATTTCTACTGGCGATAGAATTAAGGTTAATACCAGTGAACATAAATTTATGGGTCGTTCAGACTCTAAATAAAAGGTAGCATATGACAACAATTGGTACTCTAGGCACAAAGTGGTGTGATGCTGACAAGCAACAGTGGTTTGAAGAACAAACGGTAAAGCGCAGTTATAAGGATGAAGTGCTTAAGCAAATTGTTCAATTACAACCCCATTATACTGTTCAGCAGTATGGTGCCTTAAGGCTTGATGAAGGCCGGTACCCATTGTTTGCTCTTAAAAATAAAGATTGGCACAGAGATAAAAAAACCATATTAGTTACTGGTGGTGTGCATGGATATGAAACGAGTGGAGTGCAGGGCGCTTTAAGGTTTTTATATAATGAAGCTGAGCAGAGTAATACGAAGTGGAGCCATCTTTTTAATATTGTTGTTGTTCCTTGTGTCAGCCCATGGGGCTATGAAACAATTAACCGATGGAATCATCGAGCAATCGATCCCAATCGATCTTTTTATCCAAACAGTCCAGCCCAAGAGTCATTATTATTAATGAGCTTTATTGACTCTTTGGACACTGATATCGTTATGCATATTGACTTGCATGAAACAACAAATACAGATAACACCGTTTTTAGACCAGCTTTAGCATCGCGTGATGCAATAGAGCAAAAAAGTTGGAATATTCCAGACGGTTTTTATCTCGTTGGCGATAGCTGCAAACCTCAAGCTATGTTTCAA
>CAXIBS010000091.1:0-8726 GCA_964022585.1 uncultured Colwellia sp. | reverse complement strand
TCGTACACCAACATAAACCTTCGCTAGGTGACAGATGTTAGCAAGTTTGAACCATTTAATTATAGAGTAAATTTAAGGTTCGATAAAGTAAGGTTAATTACTTATATTTACACGATGAATTTCGCCCAAGTTTTCTTATTTTGAATGTTTCATAACAGCAGTTAATGCCTACTTAATCGATGCGCTTTTTATCAATCAATGTAAGCGTAGTTCCATCGTATTAGAAAGCATAAAGCAGGCAATTAAAATGAAGTTACCTGCTCAACAAAAGCTATTAACGCATTAAGTGTAAAAAGTGTAAATGCTTGTGGTATTGATCAATCAGATTGTTAATCACTGCCATTTTAGACCACCCCATAATATCGTAATCTTGTCCACCTTCATTAAGGTGTACTTCAGCACGATAATAACTTTGCTCATCATCATCTCCTTCAGTAATAAAGTCAGGTTGAGAATGTTTACGCGCAAGTACACGGTAAACAAATTCTTGCTCCTCACCATGATTAACAATGAAACTCAGCCCATCTTCAGAAGATATATCAACTTTTATTTGATTTTCACTTAACTCTTTAGCCACCGAATCGAAGGCAGGTGCAACAATTTGACTAATAAATTTATTAACATTTTTCTTATTAGGAAAGTCAACAATATTCTTTAATCGCATTTGCCAACTGTCATTATTTTCATTACTTGAATGAGGTATTGCAGTTATCTGCTGGCTTTCTTGTTTAAACCCCTCTACCCTCAACGCCTTAATTAAACCAATTATGGCAAGTAATAACACCACAGTAAAAGGTAAAGCACTTGCTATTGTCATTGTTTGCAAAGCATTAAGTCCCCCAGCTAATAACAAAATAGCGGCAACTACACCAATACCAACTGCCCAATAAACTCGTTGCCATAATGGAGTATCATTTCTGCCGTGTGAGCAAAGCATATCAACGACCATAGCGCCAGAGTCACAAGAAGTCACAAAAAATATAACAATCATTAAAACGCTAAAGAATGAAAGAACGTTGGTCAGTGGGAAGTTTTCTAAAAATACAAATAGAGCCACCGATGAATCTTGGCTAACCATTTCTCCTAACTCAGAAATGCCTTGGTTATGCACTAAATCGATTGCACTATTACCAAAGATAGTCATCCAGAATAAAGTAAATACGGTGGGTATTAACATAACTCCCATGATAAATTCTCGAATAGTACGACCACGTGAAATTCGAGCAATGAACAAGCCAACAAAAGGCGCCCAAGCTAACCACCACCCCCAATAAAATATTGTCCAACCACCAATCCAATCTGTTTTTTTATAGGCAAATAAGTTAAAGGTGTTGTGCACTATATCAGCTAAATAATCACCAATATTTTGTAAGTACGCTTGCAATAAAAATACTGTGGGGCCTAATATAAAAACTAATGCCAACAACACAACAGCCAAAAGCATGTTGGTTTCTGAAAGTATCTTTATTCCTTTATCTAAGCCTGTGGCGACAGAAATAACAGCTAAGCCAGTAATTACGCACATAATGATTATTTGATTAGTGGTAGTAACATCAAAGCCAAATAAATATCCAAAACCAGCATTTACTTGTGATGCACCTAAACCAAGCGATGTCGCCACGCCGAAAACGGTACTTACTACAGCAAATATATCGACTAAATGTCCAGGCCACTTATGAATTCTTTCACCAATCAATGGGTATAACGCTGAGCGTAATGTTAACGGTAAACTGTGACGGTAACTAAAATATGCTAACACTAATGCAACAATGGCATAAATTGCCCAAGCATGTAGACCCCAATGAAAAAAAGTCATCTTCATTGCTTCTTTAACCGCTGTCACCGTGCCTACTTCAGCCGTTGGTGGAGATAAATAATGCATCAAAGGTTCTGCTACTCCAAAGAACATTAAGCCTATGCCCATGCCTGCGGCAAATAACATAGAGATCCAAGTAATAAGCGAGTAATCAGGGGTAGAATGATCAGGCCCTAAACGAATATCGCCATAACGAGAAATCCCCAGAAACATAACAAAGAAGAAAATAAATGCCACCGTCAGTACATAAAACCAACTGCCGTTATCAACAATATTTGCCTGAATGAGAGTGAATAAACTTTGTGCTTGCTTTGGTAATGCTACGGTATAGAGCAAAAGAGCAATAATAATGGACGAGGCACCAACAAAAACGTTTTTATTTAGTTGACTTTTAGCAGGTATAGACAAGTCTTTCCCCTGAATTTAATTTGTATTGATATTATATCGCTTATATTTTGTTGTAAACAACACCAATTAACAAAAACCTCATAAATCTTAAGTACATGCTAACTTTGTTCACTTTTAAAGCTTACCTATATTTGTTAAGCTACTCACAAAACAAAATATAGTTAGAGTTGTAATTATTAGAATTATAACTATTAACATCAAATATAATAAAATCCCTAAGGAATACCCAACATGAAACTTACTAAGCTGCATTGTGCTGTATTAACAGCATTAGCTGCATCAGGTTCTCTCTATGCAGAGGAAGAGCAAGAACAAAGTAAAATTGAAGTCATTGAAGTTACCGCCACTAAGCGCAGTGAATCAATCCAAGAAGTACCGGTAACAGTTACCGCCTTAACTGGTGATAGTTTAGAAAAACTTGGTGTTGCTAATTTTGATCAGTATGTTGAATTTTTACCTAATGTAGTTTTTCAGGGAACAGGCCCTGGGCAAAATGAAATATACATCCGCGGTGCAGCAACTACCCAAACCAATATTTCAGTATCATCAGTGCAAGCATTACAGCCTTCAGTTGCTTTTTATTTGGATGAACAACCTGTTTCTATGCAAGGTCGTAATTTAGATATTTATGCAACTGATGTAGAACGTATCGAAGTTTTACCAGGTCCACAAGGTACACTTTTTGGTGCCAGTTCTCAATCAGGTACTGTCCGCTTAATTACCAATAAGCCAAGTCATGATGGTTTCGCCGCTGGTTTTGATACCAGCATGAGTACGACAAAAGGCGGTGACTTAAGTAATTCAGTTGAAGCTTACTTCAACCTTTCTTTAACTGATTCTCTTGCTGTGCGTGTAGCTGCTTATAATGATCACCAAGGTGGTTGGATAGATAATATTCTTAATGTTCCCGGTGAAGGTGGGTACAACGGCAGTGCTGTTGTTATCGATAGAATCTCTGGCGGTGTATTAACAAATCCTGAAAGCATTCCGGTAACGGCGCCTCAAAATGACGCACTTGTTGAAGATAATTTCAACACAGCAAATTATGCAGGTGCCCGTTTTGGTTTATCTTATATCGTTAACGACGAGTGGAACCTTCTAGTTCAACATACTCAGCAATCTCTCGATACAGAAGGCGTATTCTCTTACGATCCCAACCTTGAAGGTGAAACGTCTACAAACCGTTTTACTCCAGAAAATAATAACGATGATTTCGGTTTAACCACATGGACACTAGAAGGTCGTCTTGAACATCTTGATATTGTATATACTGGTGGTTACTTAGACCGAGACATTAATTCAACTATAGATTATACCGGCTACACTAATGGTGGGTTATTTTCTGCTTATTATGTTTGTAATTACACTGGTGCTTCTGCGACACAACAAGAATGTCTTGATCCAACGAAGTTTTACAAAGAAGCAACAACCTCATCACGAACAACACATGAGTTTCGTATAAATACCTCTAGAGAGAACAGTTGGCGTATTACAGCAGGCGTTTTCTATGATTCACAAGAGCTATCTACCGTTGGCCAATTTAAAATAGCCAACACAGAGAAGTTTCCTGATTTAGCAAGAACGCTTGCTGGTACTGAAGGAATTAACAGTGATGGTGGCCCTTTCCCTTCAGAAGTCAGTTTTGTTAATGATGTGACTCATACCATAGATCAAATTGCACTATTTGGTCAGATAGAATTTGACCTATCGGATACAGTTACCGCAAGTTTAGGTGCTCGCTGGTATCAAATCGAAGATACCTACAAAGGGGCAACCACTACAGCAGATGTAAGTGGTCGATTGCGCGCTTTTGGCGACGGGAGTCCAGAAGCCTTAACAGAGTTTTTTGGTGCAACCGAAGCTGCAGCGATTCAAGAAGCGATCGCAAGTGGCCAATTAGATACCAGCTTACTTGATAGTAATGGTACATTAACGGTAGATGATACCATTATAAAAGCCTCTATCGACTGGAAAGTGTCTGATGAAGTAATGCTATTTGCTTCATACTCAGAAGGTTTTAGACCACCTGTAACCAACCGTGTTGGTGGCGGCTCTGCAACAAGTCAAGAAGGTGCTTTTGAAGGGTTTCGTATTCCTGTTTATTCAACAACCGATAGTTTAGATAACTTTGAATTGGGCTTTAAATCAACATTACTTGATCAAACGCTACGCTTTAATGCAACCGCTTATTATTCTAAAATATCTGATCTACAAACCTCGCGGTACGATCCAACAAATATCAGTTTCTTAGTGTTTACTGACAACGTTGGTGAAGCTGAAATCAAAGGTATTGACGGTGACTTTACTTGGGTTGCAACAGATAACTTGATTATATCTGGTGCCTTTAGCTTTATTGATACTGAATTAACATCTGTTAATGATCAGCTAGCAGGTATTGCCCCATCAGTTGGTAGCCGTTTACCCTACTCAGCAGAGTTTTCTGGTAATCTGCAAGCGCAATATTTCTATCATATAGCAAAAGATATGACCGGTTATATTAATGGTTCGATCAGTTATACAGGCGAAAGACTTGCTGGCATGTCTATGGATGCTTATGTAATAGAAGACGCTACTAACTTAATTTATGGTACAGGTTCAGGCCTGAGCATTAAGAAAGAAGCGGATGTATTTGCTGGCACTAATTTTAAAGACAGCAACGGAGAAACATTTGCTGGAGGCCGATATGTACAAGATAGTTACGTTTTAGCTAACTTAAGTTTTGGCGTTACAAACGATGAATGGAAAGCCGAGCTATTTATAGACAACCTAACAAATGAAAGTGCTATATTGTATATTGATACCCAACAATATACGCCAAAAGTTGTGTCTAATAGACCACGCACTGTTGGCTTTAGATTCTCATATGACTTTTATTAAGTATTGATTAACACTACTATTTAAATAGTCAAAAAAGCCGCTTGGTATTTGTATCAAGCGGCTTTTTATTGATACAGTCAATTATTCAAAAATAATGCGAAAATTACCTACGGAGCTAAGTCATTGAGTCAACAAGCCCTTCCCTCAATTGAAAATCAATTAAAATCAATACAACAGTTGATACAAAAAGCCAGATTCAGTGATGCAATTAAACAAAGTAAACAATTACAGCAGCAAACCATAACAAAAGATGAACAAGTTGAATTATGGTATTTGATTGCCGTTGCCCAGCGCTACGCAAAAACACTTCCTCAAGCGTTATCAAGTATTACAGAGTTATTAACACTCGATAAAAAACACAGTCGTGCAAATCAAGAAAAAGGGTTTATCAATATTGCATTAAATAAAGCCGACTCAGCTATAAAGTCATTCGAAAATGCGGTAGACCTTAACCCAAGTTTAGTCGCTAGCTGGCAGCAGTTAATTTATCTTTATCGTGATACAAAACAACAAAATAAAGTACAACATGCAGCAAACCAATTAGAAAAACTAAAAAGCTTACCTCCTGCCTTGCTCGCAGTAACTGAACTAATGCATGAAGGGAAATTATTAAAAGCTGAACAAATTTGCCGACACTTTATGCAAAATAATAAACGACATATTGATGGCATGTGTTTACTCGCTGAAATAGGAACGGAATTAAAAGTTTATGACGATGCTGAATTTTTACTGGCCAGTGCACTTGAGTTAAACCCCACTCATATTCATGCACGATCACAATATCTTTCTTTACTTATTCGCTTAGGTAAATACAAAGCAGCTGAAAAGCAAGTTGAGAAATTACTAAAAATACAACCTGATAACATTAGCTTTATAATTGCTAAAGCTAGTGTTTTAACCGGTCTAGGAAAAATAGAACAAGCAATTGCGCTCTTTGAACAGGCAATAAAACAATATAAGCAATCAATTACACCTAACACGATTGAAAAAGACAATCAGCTTGCTGGTTTCTATTTGCAATTAGGGCACGCATTAAAAGCTAAAGGAGATATTGATAAAGCGGTTGCATCCTACCAAGCAGCTTATCAAATCAATCCAAGTTACGGTGATGCATTTTGGAGTTTGGCTAATACTAAAACGTATCGCTTTAGCGATGATGAAATTGAAAAAATGTTAGCGCAACAAACTATTAAAAACTTGTCTGTAACAGATAAGATTCAACTACATTTTGCCACCGGTAAAGCTTTTGAAGATAGACAAGAGTACGATCAGGCTTTTCAAGCTTATCAACAAGGCAATGACTTATACCATGTTAGTAGTAGTTTTGATATCAATAAGCTAGAACAACAAATTGCAGAGCAAATAAGATACTGTACCAAAGAGTTATTTAAGTTGCGTGGTAACCTAGGACTCGACTCACCTGATCCTATTTTTATTGTTGGTTTACCCCGAGCAGGCTCCACTCTTCTTGAGCAAATACTGGCTTCACATAGCCAAGTTGATGGCACAATGGAGTTACATAATATTTTAGGACTAGCATCACGCTTAAAGGGACGTAGCCAGAGCAATACTCAAGCAACCGCCCAATATCCTAAGAACCTTGGAGAAATCAACCCAGAATATTTTAAGCGCTTTGGTCAACAGTTTATCGATCAAACACGTGATTATAGAGAGCAAGCACCATTTTTTATAGATAAAATGCCTAATAATTTTTTGCATATTGGGTTAATCAAATTAATATTGCCTAATGCAAAGATTATAGATGCACGACGCTCACCAATGGCTTGTTGTTTTAGTGGCTTTAAACAGCTTTTTGCTGAGGGACAAGACTTTAGCTATAACCTTGAAGACATAGGTCGATATTATCAAGGCTATTTAAAGCTAATGTCACATTGGGACTGCGTGCTACCAGGCTTTGTATTAACGGTAAAACATGAAGATGTAGTAGATGATCTGGAAAAGCAAGTCAGAAGAATACTTGATTTTTGTGGTTTACCATTCGAGCAATCGTGTATTGATTTTCATAAAACAAAACGAAATATTAAAACACCAAGTTCTGAACAAGTCCGTCAACCAATTTATAAAAGTGCGACTGAACAATGGCGACACTTTGAACCATATTTAACACCATTAAAAAAAGTCTTAAATATTGTTTAAGCGCAAAACATTTGGCTCTATTTATCCAAACTATAATTTTCCCGTACTATTAAGTTTAGTTTGCTACTAGGGCTATCAAATATTAATTAAGTCAACACTATTGGTTAGTGTGAAAATTTAGTTAGTGTGATTTGATATTTTTGTGCTATTTTTTCTATAATCCCATTTATTTTAAGTTGGCGTAAAGAGTTTTCAAGTTTAGGTAATAGTTCGGCATGCTTTTGGTTGAGATATACATAAAGTGGAAATGACATAACAGCAGGAGTTTGTATTACTAGCTTTTCTTGCAGCCCTGAATTTTTATTTAATAAATCTTTAGCAACGGAGGAAAACATAATAGCGGAGTCAACTCGTTTATTCGCCACCATTTCTAACACCTGAATACTTGAAGATGTAGCAAAACGATTGTGTTTATCAATATATTTCCTCATTGTTTTTGATCCTCGCTGAAATGCTACATTGCCTTGGTTAATATTTTCCCAAGAAATAGGATATGTAACCTCTTTATCAGCCAATGTTATCATTACAATTTCAATTAAGACTACCGGTTCATCCACTCGTAAATAATTAGACGTATTGGCATCTGAAACCTCTTTAAAGTTTCCTACTCGTGCAATATCACCGTCAATATCTCCACTATTTACATGGGAAATCACTCTACTTCCTGGCATTTCGATTACCTCCACACTGATAGAATGTGGCTGTAATGCTTCAATCAATACCTCTTTCAAATATAAGCTTAAAGGAGGTCTTGTGTGAGTTGCAAAGATCAGATTATCTTGCGCTATTGAAGAGAACGAGATTAAAATTATAAGTAATGAGATAATTTTTTTCACAAAATAATCCTATTTTACAATGTGATATTTATTAATCATCATGTGATAATTTTGTATCACTATCTGGTATGTTTTATATCTAACAAGCAAGTGTTGGCTAATAACAGTATTTTAACATATAGCAATTAATAACAACGACTTATACAATAAAACTAAATAATAAAGGCTAAAGTTAAATGAATCAAGATAACAAAGATAGCTATTCAATTGCTCAACTAGGCCATGCCGTATTAAGATTAAAAGCAACTAAAGTTGACATTAAAAATATACTTGATGAAAAACATCAGCAATTAATTAATAAAATGATGTTAGCGGTAGCTAAAGCGGGTGGTGTGGGCATTGCCGCACCACAAATTCATCATAGTTTATGTATTTTTATTATGTGCTCTAAGCCTAATGTACGATATCCAGATGCACCATTGATGAAACCAACAGCAATTATCAACCCTGAAATAATAAGCTATTCAAATGAAAGAGTAAAAGACTGGGAAGGCTGCTTAAGTGTTCCCAGTATGCGTGGTTTAGTACCGAGATATAATCAAATAACAGTGCGATATCATGATCAACAGGGCAATGAAATACAAAAAGATTTAACTGGTTTTCTCGCTCGTATTTTTCAGCATGAGTTAGAT
>CAXIBS010000090.1:0-8793 GCA_964022585.1 uncultured Colwellia sp. | reverse complement strand
ATGAATATTATGTTAGTTAATTCATACTTATAGCTAATAGCTAATGTAAACATTAAATGCTCTAATTATAGGCAATATGACGTACATGGCATAAGCAATCCATTTGTTAAAAAACAGGAATTTTCATGTCGGCAAAAAATGAAATAGACGATACTAAAAATAACAGTATCAACTGGGAAGACTATCTAAAGTCAGGAAATAGAATTTTTATTGGTTCTAATGCCGCTGTACCCAATGCATTAATTGACAATTTAATTGCCAACTCAAAAAAATTGCACGACATAGAAACTGTGCACATTTTAACACTATCTGAAAATGTTTGGGCTAAACCTGAGCATAAAGATTTATTCAAAGTAAATAGCTTGTTTATTGGCGGAAAAAATATCCGAGAAGCAGTTGCTGAAGGTCGAGGTGACTATACCCCGTGTTTTATCTCTGATATTCCTCGTTTATTTAATGAAAATTGTTTGCCACTCGATGTCGCCTTAATTATGGTAAGCCCACCAGATGAATATGGATACTGTTCGTTAGGTGTAAGCATTGATATTGTTTCCGCGGCCGTAAAAGCAGCAAAATATGTTATTGCACAAGTAAACCCTAAAATGCCACGTACTAATGGTCATAGCTTTGTTCATGTAAATCAAATTCATGCTTGGATGCACGCAGAACAAGAATTACCTCAAGTTTTCCCTCCTCAGTTTGACAAGCGAACAGAGCAAATAGGGCAATATGTTGCAATGTTAGTAGAAAATGGGGCTACTTTACAAATTGGCATAGGAAAGATTCCTGAAGCTGTTTTACGCTACTTAGGCAACCATAAAGATTTAGGTATTCACTCAGAAATGATCTCTGATGGTGTTATTGACCTGATGCTAAAAGGTGTTATCAATAACCGCAGAAAAACTTATCATAAAGGTAAAGCGGTAGTTACTTACTGTATTGGTAGCCAAAAACTATATGACTTTGTAGACGGTAACCCCCATGTTGAATTCTATCCTTCAGAACATGTTAACTCACCAGAAATTATTGTTAAAAATGACAATATGGTATCAATTAACAGCGCTATTGAAGTCGATTTAACTGGACAAGTGGTTGCCGACTCTATCGGTTATCAATTTTATAGTGGCATTGGTGGTCAAGTTGATTTTGTTCGTGGTGCCTCGTTAAGTAAAGGCGGTAAAGCAATTATTGCACTTCCTTCCACAACTAAAGATGGTTCAATTTCTCGTATAGTTCCTCACATTACTGAAGGTGGTGGTGTTGTAACATCACGTGGTCATGTAGCCTTTGTAATTACTGAGTTTGGTATCGCATCATTGCAAGGAAAAAGTATTCGTGAACGTGCACTAGAACTTATTCGAATTGCCCACCCTAAATTTAGAGATCAATTACTGGCCGATGTACGTAAACATTACTGGGTTCCCGAATACCAAGAAAGTTCGCCAAGCTCTGTACCTGAGTTAGGTGATGTAGAAATGAAGCGTTTCAATTTTGCCAATACAAATTACACACTAAGACCATTAGGTCCAGCCGATGAACGTAAGTTGCAAGAGTTTTTCTATTCTCACAATAAAGAAACATTGATCATGCGTTATAACCATCACATCACACAAATGACCAGAGAAAAGTCATGTAACTTGGTGAGTGTTAATCAACATACAGATCTAGCCCTGTGTTTTACCAAAAAAGATTACATGGGTGAAGCGATACAGGCAGTAGCCCGCTATTACTACATTGAAAGTATTAACAGCGGTGAGGTTGCTTTTGTTATCAAAGAAAGCTTACGTGGTAGAGGCATGGCAAGTACTTTATTAGGTGAAATGATCGCCATTGCTAAAATTCGCTCCCTTGAGAGTTTAGTTGCTTGTGTACGACGAGATAATGCATCAATGCTCAAAGTTTTTGAAAAGGCTGGCTTTGTACGTCAACCAAGTGAAGATTTTGATGAAGTTAGTTTAACACTTAGTTTAACCTAGCCCTACTAGGGTAATAAGGGAAAACAAGAATAAAATAAGGAGTAATTATGACAGTTGGAATTATTGGCCACCATTACTGTGGCGAACATGATATGGGTGAACATCACCCGGAAAACGGAAAACGTTTAACGGCTATTTCGGATCAACTTATTAGAAGTGGTCTAGATTATGTTGTTAGACAATTCGATTCAAAGCCTATTGATAAAGAATTACTTCTTCTTGCTCATACCCAAGAACATATTGACTTTGTATTCGATAATGCGCCAAGTGAAGGAGAAGAAAACTTCACTGTGGGCCCTGATTCAGTGATGAATGACAAAACACTTAGATCTATCCTTTATTCTGCAGGTGCTGCTGTTGATGCTGTTGATTTAGTAATGGATGGCACATTAACTTCTGCATTTTGTACCACTAGACCGCCTGGACACCATGCAGAGCATGATAAAGGGATGGGATTTTGTTTTTTCAACAATGTTGCCGTTGCAGCAGCTTATGCAAAACAAAAATATGGTTTAAAACGTGTAGCAATTGTTGATTTCGATGTACATCATGGAAACGGCACTGAAGATATTGTTAGAAATCATTTCAACGCAACGCCTGAAGATGACAAAGGTTATCTTTTTTGCTCTAGCTACGAATACCCTTTATACCCTTTTGAAATTGTTGAAAGTGATACTCCACCAGTTATTAATACACCGTTAAAAGCGACAACAAAGGGTCCTGATTTTCGAAATGCAATTACAGACCATTGGCTACCTGCACTAAAAAAATTCAAACCAGAATTGATTCTTATTTCAGCGGGTTTTGATGCACACATTGAAGATGATATGTCTCAAGTTAGTTTAACAGAAGGTGATTACCGCTGGGTTACTGATGAATTAAAAGCAATAGTACAAGAGCATGGTGAAGGCCGCTTAGTCTCATTGCTAGAAGGTGGCTATAACTTAGGCGCTTTAGGTAGAAGTGTCGTTGCCCATATTAATGGTTTAATTGGTAATTAAAGCTTTACCAATTAAACAAAATTAACTTACGATAAAGCCAGTGAATATTTCACTGGCTTTATTTCTTTTAAAAGTAATAAGCAACAGAAAGCTGCGCATGATCATCACGACTTAAACTATAAAGTAGATCACTTTGTTCATTGCTTTGTAATAACCTTAGATCAAAACTAACAGTAAAGTTATCGCCAAAACGACTACTAGCTTCGATTAAAAAACTAAAAGCATTATGATCTAAATCGCTACTAATACCCATTAAGAATTCACTACTTTGCATATCATTAAGCGCTAACCTCGCACCTAAAAATAAATCATTTTGAAATAACGACCCCTGCTCTCCCAACTCAACTTCACCACGAGAATCCCAACTATGCTCCATCAATAAACCTAGATCTAAATTAGAATCAAAAACACCAATAAAGCTATACTCAAAACCAGCTTGCGTTGCCCAAAAATCTTCTACACTTGTATCGCGATAAATACTTTCAAACTTCCAAAGCCAGTCACCTAGCGTCGCTTGCACATCAATACCTAACTGGTCCATTTGTGAGTAGTGTTGCATCAATGAGTAACTGGTTAGTCTCTCCTCAGTACTGTCAGCACTTGTTGTTAAATAAGGATCTCTGTTAGTTCCATGAAACCAGTAGGCACCTAAATCAAAATCTCCTAGGCTATGTGCCCAACGTACAGCAAAATCAAGATGTTGTTGTCCTGCTGAAGATTCATAACTAACATTGTTTTCATCAACAACAATAGGTGCTCTTAGCCGCCCATCACTTCCGGCAAAAGTACGCTCTCTAAAGCCTGGCAATAAGAATAAATCAACAATTCCCCATTCTTTGACCAATGATAAGTTAATCATTTGTTGACCTAATTTATCTTCACCGTCAAAGTCCTCAACGCTATCTGTTTGGTTAATAACATCAACTAAATGCTGAAACTCTGTAACGCCCCAAAATTCTTTTCGAATTCCTACACGTAATTCCCAGTCATCACTAGCATGTATATAAGCCAACTCTCGAATATCACCATGACTTCGTCTATCGTCTTGACCATCAAAGCGATAAAAGGGAGTAAAGATCACGCTATCATTACCGTCGTTCCATTGCCAATAAAGCTCAGGCTCTACAGATACAGAAGCTTGATAATGACTTAATTGCTGAATATAAAGTCCTTCTTTGAAAAAATATCGCTGCTCCAAAGCAACGTTACCTGAGACTTCAAATTCAATATCATTCGCTGTTTCCGATGCTGAAAAGGCTTGCATTGATAATGAGCTTAAACACAATACTAATGTTGTAAACTTGTACTTAAATTTGTTAATTAACACGTCATTTATCCTATAACTAGACTTAAAGATACAAAACTCATCAATAACTTATCGTGCTCTTTTGAGAGAGTTTCGATTAAAGTCTTTATCAGATAAGCCTGTTTTAAAAGTGTAATTACTCCACTGTAATTCAGTACTTTTGCCGTTTTGATGATTAATCATTTCTTGTTTATCAGCACGCCAGTGTTTTGCTAAGTACTGTTTATAATCGGTAAAAGACAATGTTTTCAGTAATGAGTTTTTACGATCATAGAAATCAATTTTATGAACACGGTACTCTTTTGTATCTAACCATACAACACGACGGGTATAACCAGAGTTTTCATCTACTGGGTACTGCTCTACTTTGAACATATTTATATTATTAAGCTTTTCTTCAGCTAAAAACTTATAGCTATATTTTTCAACTTCAAATGAGCTTAAGTCTTCAAATGCAAACTCAGATCCCATAAATGGACCCGATTTATTACGTGAGGAAATTCGTTTTACACGTTTTAATGCAGGTAAAAATAACCATTGTTCATCTGCTTCAACAGGGTGAGAAAAGCTCAAAAATGCTGTTCCTTTTACATCTCGCGGCTTATTAAAAATAGTTAAGCTTTTATCACCATCATTGTGAATTTCTAATGATTTCATTTTAATTTCACGAATACTCTCTTGTCCCTGCTGATTACGAAGCAACATCAGCATGTCTGCGGTACTATCTTGCCAGCCGATATCTCTTTTTTTCGCTTCAACCGAAATATCTAAACCCTTTTGTTCTGCTAACGTTAATGCAAGTGACACATTCCCTACAAGTGTTAAGCTTAATGCAGACACTACACTAATTAAAATTTTCTTAGTAAACATATACAACCCTTACAAGTGTATTAAAAAATAATTTATAAATTACTGATGGAGGTAATCTACTCGCTACAACCATCAAAATTTATTTACGTATTAAACGAATAATTAAAAGTGCTCCGTTGAGCACTCGTAACATTTAAACTGCTTTGTTCTTGCCTTTATCTATTAACATCAATAATGGAGGTAAGAATAAAAAGTCAACCGCAAGCGCAACAAAAATAGTCAGCGCAGTTAAGAACCCCATGTCCGCATTCATTTTAAATGACGACTGAGCTAATACTGTAAACCCTGCAACTAATACAAATGTGGTTACCCAAAGTGCACGGCCAACGTTATCAAAAGCATAATGAACAGCTTCTTTGGCACTGGCATTTTTTTCACGTCGTGCATGTAAATATTTACTTAAAAAGTGCACTGTATCATCAACAACAATACCCAATGTCATACCAATAACAACCGACAGACCTAAACCAACTTGCCCGCTGTATAATCCCCAAATACCAAATGCAATCCCTGCAGGAGCAAGGTTAGGTAATAAGCTGATTAAGCCAAAACGCCAACTTTTAAGCGCCACACCAAGTAAAATAGAGATTAAAATTAAGGCGAGTGTTGTGCCCATAAGCATACTGGTAATATTACGTTGACCAATATGAGCAAACATCAAACTTGGGCTTGCAAAGTCAACTTCATATTGTGGTGCATGTTGTGCAAACCAGTTAATCATATCTTGTTCAATATTGATTAACTCATTACTCGTCATATTTTTAAAGGTGACCACAATTCTCGATGATGATTTATCAACATTTAATTGGTTATTTAAATCTAACCCATAAGGAAGTGACATTTCATATAATAATAAATACTGTGCTGACATTTCTTGGCTATCAGGTAGCTTGTACCAATCAATATCATCACCATGCATATTTTTATTTAAACGCTTTAATGTGTCAGTAATCGTATTAACATGATCGGTTTCAGGACGTTCACGTAACCAGTCACTAAAATCACTAATACTATTTAAGTATTTAGGATTATTAATGCCACTGGGTATACCTGTTTTTACAGAAACCTCAACTAGCATCATTCCAGATAAATTATCCTGCATAAAATCTGTTGCTGTACGATAAGGAACAGTTTCATCAAAATATTTAACAAAATCATCATTAAGCTCATTATTTGGAATAAATACAATTGAAGCTACAATTAAAAAACTGGTTAGTGGCAATAATAATTTTCGTTTATTAATAACAAAGTCAGCCAATTTAGCCATTAGATCTTTTTTGCTTTCACTTTGCTTTTTAATCTTTACTGGTAAAATCGTTAATAAAGCCGGAAATATTGTAATAGAGAAAACAAACGCTAACATCACACCTAAGGCAACTAGGTTACCTAAATCTCTAAATGGTGGAGAATCAGAGAAATTCATACTTAAAAAACCGATAGCCGTTGTAATACTGGTTAAAAAAATTGGCTGAAAATTGATTTTAATACTTTTGGCGATAGCCGTTCGTTTATCTGCACCTTGTCTCATTTCATAAAACATTGAAGTTAATATATGGATACAGTCTGCAACAGCTAAGGTCATAATCATTGTCGGTGCTGAAGATGAAGGCCCCGTTAAATAAAAGCCTAACCAACCTGCAATTCCCATTGTGCTTACAATACTCATTATAATAATTAACACTGTAGATAATGTGCCTGTAATAGTTCTTAGCAATAACCCAATTGTGACAATAACAACTAAAAACATCATAGGAATAAGTGTAGAACTATCACTGATTGATGATTCTCCAAAAGAAGTATTCATCATAATCATCCCTGAGAGGTAAACATCAACTTCTGGGTTTTCCGATAAAAATTTTGCTTGAATAGCTCTAACACTCTCAGCTACTTCTGGTGTTTCCACCATGGGGTTAACCCCTGGCAATTGAACCGTTACATTCACAACAGATACATGACCAGATGGAGAAATTATTTTATTAACTAGTAAGGGTTCACTAGTAGCAATTTGTTTAATTTTATCGAGTTTTTCAACCGTTAAGTTTCGTGGCGACATAAATAAGTCTTCCACTATCATGTCGTCTTCTTCTGCGTACGTATATTGGAAGTTAGTAACAGAATCAACACGTGTAGAATAAGGAACTTGCCAGCTAGCCTTAGTTAATGATTTTAACGCTACCAAATGCTTTTCAGTAAAGACTTCACCATCTTTAGGTACAACAATAAAAGCAACATTATCACTTTTACTATAAACTTTTTGCATTGATTCAAATGCCGTTAGTTGTGGATTTTCTTCACTAACAAACACACGGTAATCGTTTTTAAATTCAAGTTTTCCAGCTCCAACACCTGCCATTGCTGTAAAAACTATACAAACAAGTATCACCCAAAATGGATGTTTGCCTATAAAACTATAGAGTTTGTCTCTCATGAGGTATTTCTCTCTGTTATGCTACATCATAGTGACGAATCGTCATCTAAGACTTTAAAAAAATGCCGTAATTTACGGCACTCACAATAATAGTTACGAATACGTTAGTTAAAATTTAATTGACGTCCTTTATTTTTAATCAAAGCTAATTCGTCTGGAAAAACAGTTTGCAGTGCGACGGTTAGCTCAGTACAACTTGTTGTTTCTGTTGATAGAGGCTTCCAGCCCATGCCATCAAACAATAAGTTACTATGATTGAGTAACTCACGTTCAATAATCAAGTCAGTACGGCCACTACAAGACTCTACTTCACCAGAGAGCAAAGTAATTGCGCCATATGACATAGACCAATTAGCAAAACATAATTGTTGTATATTCATGTCTCTTGGTAAAATTAGGCTATTATCATCCAAACCAGCATCTACAATGCCATGAATCGAAATCAATAATTTAGCTTCAAGTTGGTCATGTTCATTTAATCTCTGATCACTCGCTTTGCCAATAACACTCTGCGACTTAGAACAAATTACCGCTTGAAATAACTCTGGGTATAAAATGGCATAAATTAAATACGAGAAGTTTAAAAGTAACATGCGTTCACGCGAGCAACCTTTAAACTCATATGCTCGGTAAAACAAATCTGATAACACTTCAATAGCATGATTACTTACCGCAAGTAACAGATCTTCTTTACCTATAAAATGCTTATAAACTGTACCTTTAGAAAAAGGAACCTTAGCTACAACCTTATCCATGGTGAGGTGTTCTAAACCTGCGTCGCGTATTAAAGTGATAGCAACCATGAGAATTTTCTTCTCACGTTCTTTTAAGCCATTTTCATCAAGTAATTTTGGTGGTGTCATAACTGCTCTTTCTATAAAGTGACGAAACGTCACTGACGATTCGTCAATATTAAACGAAGTGGAATATAAGTCAACATAAAATGTAACCCACGTGTAAAAAGTTGTTATTTAATTTGAATACAAGATAACTAAGCTTGGCATGAACACGCTGACTACCCACCTACGATACTGCTTTTCACTTCTGGGCGCTGCGGCGTTATGAACGAATGGGGGCAAGTGGAAACACAGCGCTTTGTCACTGTCGCCACTAATTTCCTTAAATAATGGAAAGCAAAAAGCCCGACTCTTTCGAATCGGGCTTTTCTAAATAGAAGCTTAGCAATGTCCTACTCTCACATAAAGAGAGCAA
>CAXIBS010000089.1:0-8804 GCA_964022585.1 uncultured Colwellia sp. | reverse complement strand
ATGTTATTGCCAATTAGCGCGATATTTTTTCAGAAAGTATCAGTAGTAGCACTGATAGCTAATGTAGTTGCTGTGCCATATATGAGTTTTATAACCATTCCATTGTGCTTAGCATCAGTATTGGTTATGCCGCTTAATGAATCTATTTCTTCCGTTTTAATTGAACTGTGCCTTAATAGTTTGCAGTTGCTATGGCAGTACTTGAATTATTTGTCGCAACACAACTGGTCTATGGTTACATTATCCAATACTAGTATCCAAACACTTGTTTTATTTGGCGTCATTATTTTCTGTTGTTTGTATTTTTTGCCGTTAGTATGGTTTAAAGATAGGTTATTGTTTTGGCAAACCAAATTCATAAACAGATTTACCTTGATAAGTATTGTTACTTTATTATTGCTAATATTGCCTACCTATATGAGTGAAACAGAAGAAGTACGAGACTTAGACGATACTAAATGGCAGCTAGTTGTTTTTGATGTTGGGCAAGGCTTATCTATTTTAGTACAACGAAATGATAAAGCTATTTTGTATGATACCGGCGCGACATATCCAAGTGGATTTACCATGGTTGATGCCGTTATTCTTCCTTATTTACAACATGCTTCAATTAAGTCTTTAGATAAAGTCATTATTAGCCACAGTGATAATGACCACGCAGGTGGCTTAGAAAACATAAGAAAATCGATGACAATAAATGAATTAATTTATAATAAGGATCAAGCTGCTAGAAGTTCCTTTTGTGAGCAAGGGAAAGATTTTATTTGGCAAAATCTTCATTTTAAAATGCTATGGCCGAGGGAGATTGCAAGTGAAGAAAATAATGACTCTTGTGTCTTATTGATTAATGATGGTCAACATAAGGTTCTATTAACGGGAGATATTACGAAAAAAGTTGAAGCATTATTATTGCATCAATACCCAAACTTGAACGCAGATATTTTGATTGTGCCTCATCACGGCTCAAAAACCTCTTCTAGTGACTCATTTATTAAAAAATTGAATCCATCTTTAGCTGTTGTTAGCGCTGGTTATTTAAATCGTTGGAATATGCCTGTTAATGAAGTTGTTCAGCGTTATAAAAAATATAATGTTGAGCTATTAAACACGGCAACATCAGGTCAAATTATATTTGATTTCTCACGGTTAGAAGTTAAAAAGCGATCATATTATGATGACTTATGGCCTTTTTGGTTTGCTCATTAAGTATTGCGTTGAGAAAAATTTGGTTGTTGGTTGGAATCACGTTAAGATCAGAGCATAGTGAATAAATAATTCGAAATGAGAAATATTAGCCAATGGCAATACCTTCATCCAAGCAGGATTCAAAAGCTGATGTACCTGCAACCACATGGCAAAACTTCAAACGTCTCCTTACTTACGCAAAGCCTTATAAACTAGGTTTTGTTGTAGCCATTATTGGTATGTTTGGTTATGCCGCAATTGACGTTTATTTTCTGTCAAAACTGCAACCATTAATTGATGATGGATTAGCAGGAGCCAATCCAGGTTTTATGAAATGGGCACCTATATTTGTGGTTGTTGCTTTTTTGTTTCGGGGAATATTTCATTTTATCGCAAATTATTGTTTAGCTTGGGTGGGAAATCATGTGGTTACCGATCTTAAACAACAGTTATTTGAGCATGTTATGGCAATGCCTGTATCTTTTCATGATAAAGAATCAACAGGTGGATTAATTTCAAAACTTACTTTTGATACAGAGCAAGTATTAAATTCCGTGAGTAGGTCTGTACTTGTTATTGTTCAACAAAGTGCTTTTGTTATTGGTTTGATTGGCTTAATGTTTTTTATTAGCTGGCAGTTATCCATTATATTTCTACTTGTTACACCATTAATAGCTATTATTGTTAGCATTGTGTCTAAACGTTTTCGTACGGTAAGTAAGAGCATACAGGGCGCGATGGGCGAGGTTACAACCGCAGCAGAGCAAACTTTTAATGGGCATAAAGTTGTGTTGACATTTGGTGGTCAAAAAAGAGAGTTTGATCGTTTTGCCAAAATTAATAAGCATAACCGTCAGCAACGTATGAAATTAACCGCGGCTAAAGCAGGTAGTGTACCTGTTATTCAAATCATAGCTTCATTTGCTTTAGCGTTTGTTTTTTATGCGGTTAATTCTGAAAGCCTACGTGAAAGTATATCGGCAGGTAGTTTTGTAAGTGTTATTACATACATGACAATGTTATTAAGGCCATTAAAAATGCTAACTAATGTGAACAGTGAGTTTCAAAAAGGAATGGCTGCTTGTGTTAGTATCTTTGCTGTATTAGATCAGAAAACTGAAACAGATGATGGCACAGTTGTTTTTGATAAGTCGCAAGGAAAGATTGCCTTTAAAAATGTTAACTTTGCTTATGGCAATGTTGATGTCGATGATAAAACAGAAAAGACTAATTGGGCTTTAAAAAATCTTTCATTTGAATTAAATACCGGAGAAACACTTGCACTCGTAGGTCGCTCAGGTAGCGGTAAATCAACAGCAAGCTCATTGTTATTACGCTTTTACGATGCGAATGAAGGGGAGATTTTAATTGATGGTGTTAACATTAAAGAGTATCAATTAAAAAGCTTACGTGAACAATTTGCCTATGTTTCCCAGCAAGTGGTGTTATTCAATGATACCTTAGCAAATAACATTGCTTATGGTAAACCTCAAGCAAGTCGTGAGGAAATTATTGCCGCAGCAAAAAGCGCCCACGTGATGGAATTTGCCGAGCAAATGGATAATGGTTTAGATACTAACCTTGGTGATAATGGCTCATTATTGTCAGGCGGGCAAAGACAACGTGTAGCAATCGCTCGTGCTTTATTATGTGATGCGCCTTTTTTAATTTTAGATGAAGCAACTAGTGCCTTAGATACCGAGTCTGAGCGTCATATTCAAGATGCATTACAAACATTACAAAAAAATAGAACGTCAATTGTTATAGCTCATCGCTTATCAACCATTGAGAATGCCGATAAAATTATTGTAATGGAGCAAGGAGAAATTGTAGAGCAGGGAGAGCATCAGTCATTACTGGCAAAGAATGGTATTTATGCCCAATTGCATAACTTTCAATTTCAATCGTAATTTGTTAACTGATGTTTAACTTAACTTACTGTATTAATAAATAATTACTATGAGACTCATTGAAAAAGTGTGGTTTGAAAACCACAAAGCAAAGTGGTGGTTAGTACCTTTATTATTCCCATTAACCGTATTGTTTTTTTTACTTAGCTTAGTTCGCCGCACTGCATTTTCTATTGGATTATTTAAATCTTATTCAGTGAATAAACCTATCATTGTTGTAGGTAATATTGGCGTAGGTGGTAATGGTAAAACCCCCGTTGTTATATACTTAGTTGAACTGGCTAAAAAACTTGGTTTTAAACCGGGTGTTATTTCACGTGGATATGGTGGAAAAGCAGAGAGTTACCCCTATACGCTAACAAATCAAAGCACAACAGAGCAAGCCGGAGATGAACCTGTTTTAATATTTAAGCGTTGTTGTGTACCTGTTGTTGTTGGTAGTGATAGAGTTGTTAATGCACAAGAATTAATCACTTTAGGTTGTGATATTATAATTAGCGATGATGGCCTACAACACTATCGTTTACAACGTGATGTAGAGTTAATTGTTGTTGATGGTAAACGCCTATTTGGCAATGGACTACTGCTGCCAGCAGGACCATTACGTGAGCAAACATCAAGATTAAATAGTGCCGATCATATTATTTATAATGGTGAGTGCGAAAGCAGAGACAATTCATCATTATTAATGACATTAACAGCAACTAAATTATGTCATCTAAAAACGGGTGAAGAAATAAATTTGAGTGATTTTTTAACTGGTAACCTTAAAGTAAATGCAATTGCAGGAATAGGCTCACCACAGCGATTTTTTGATACATTACAGCATTTAGGTTTCACCCTTGTGAAGCAGCAAGGGTTTATTGATCATAAAGATTTCACGCCTAATGACTTTAATCAATTTAATGATGACTTACCGCTTTTAATGACAGAGAAAGATGCGGTAAAATGTCACAAATTCGTACAAGAAAACTGGTGGTATTTACCCGTTGATGCGCACTTTTCTGAGCAAGATGAAAAATTATTGCTACAGAGCTTAAAAAAGCTAGCATCGTAAATACTGAGAAGAAATAAAAATTTAATAAAGAGAATTAAAATGGCATTTGATACAAAATTAATGGAAATATTAGCTTGTCCAGTTTGTAAAGGTAAGCTTGAATACGATAGAGATCAACAAGAACTTATTTGTAAGTTTGATAAATTAGCTTACGCGATTGACAGAGACATCCCAGTGCTTTTAGAAAATGAAGCACGTCAGTTAAGTGCTGAAGCAGTTGAATAGGATTATAACGCTATGACAAGTGCTCTTTTGGCGAATGCAGATACTTCCTTTGTGGTTGTTATTCCAGCTCGATTTCAATCATCTCGTTTACCAGGGAAAGTCTTAGCAGACATTGCTGGTAAGCCAATGATTCAGTGGGTTGTCGAAAAGGCCCAACTTAGTGGCGCAAGAAAAGTGATTGTTGCTACTGACAATGATGACGTAGAACAGGTAGTGAAAAGTTTTGGTGGTGAAGTTTGTAAAACGCGTGCGGACCACCAATCTGGCACTGAACGCTTAGCAGAAGTTATGGAACAATATCAGTTTAATGACGATGAGATAATTGTTAACGTTCAAGGAGATGAACCTTTTATTCCACCTGAAAACATTACACAAGTAGCGAATAACTTAGCCTATCAACATGATGAAACAACCACTAATCACGGCCGTAAAGTTTCTCGTATGTCAACGTTAGCAATTAATATTGATTCAGTTGATGAAGCGTTTAATGCGAATGCAGTGAAAGTGATAACAGATAAAGATGGCTACGCTTTATATTTTAGCCGAGCAACAATCCCATATGATCGCAATCGTTTCCTAAATAACGAAAATATAGATAATATTGGTGAGTTTTATTTACGTCATGTGGGTATCTATGCCTACCGTGCGGGCTTTATTAAAGATTACGTAAATTGGCCAACAAGTCAGTTAGAGCAAGTTGAAGCTCTTGAGCAACTGCGCGTATTGTATCAAGGTGAAAATATTCATGTAGCTGTTGCAAAAAGTAATGTGCCAGTGGAAGGCGTTGATACGCCAGAAGATTTAGCCAAAGCGATAGCTTACGCGACAAGCTTATAGGTGGTTTTAGCTCGATTTTTTAGATGAAATCGAGCTGTTTTTGTTTTATAAACTTGCTAGTTCATCACGAGTGTCTTGTAGAAAGTCAGCACTAAAAGCGACTAGAGAGTGTACTGAGCTAGGTAATTGATCGATATCGATAGCATCAATTAAATTTTTCACTTCCAACCCTAGCTCTGTATCACCTTCAACTTTTAAACGTCGTTGAAAAAATAAGGTATCGGGATCTTGTTTACGACCAGCAATCAAAACTAAATCATCACCTGTTGCACTAAAACAAACATCCTCAATTATATTTTTAGCTTGCAACTCACTTTCAGACGCCATAATTAGCTTGTCTTCATCAAAGCTTAACCACCAATACAAATTTAAGTCACTGATTACAATTTTAAGCCATTTACCTTGTAAAAACTCAAAGTCCCCATCTTCAATAGCTTCTTGAAAAACAGATGTAAGTGCAGGTAAGAGTAATCTCTTTTGTGCAGCAAATGGCAGCAACTTAAGACTTGGGCGTAAAATTTTCGGCATTACATCAATCATACGACTTCGTAATGTTAATGGAAATTTACCAATGTTTTTTTTATTGTCAGCGAATAATGTTGTGGGAAGCAAGTTAACAGTAGTTTGGGGTAAAGAAGGTAGTTTTAACACGTTTATAGCCTTTATTGTTAGCTTGTAAGAATCGATATTTTTACAGTCTAACAGCCGATTGATAAATTTTGCTGCACTAGATCAAGTTTTCTTTAATACATATCAATAAAGCCCTAAAGATAAACCCATAGACTATCGGACAAGTTTTTGTCGTTTAAATTGGAGTCTTTTGTGGAACTATTGTGTCCGGCAGGTAATTTACCTGCCTTGAAAACTGCCATCGATAATGGTGCTGATGCGGTTTATATTGGGTTGAAAGATGATACCAATGCACGTCACTTTGCTGGTCTTAACTTTAATGATGGTAAATTAGCAAAGGGAGCTGATTATGTACATGAGCGAGGGAAAAAGCTTCACGTTGCCATTAATACATTTGCTCATGCAAATGGTGAAGAGCGTTGGAAAAAAGCTGTGGATAATGCGGTTGCTATAGGAACAGATGCACTTATTATTGCCGATTTAGGTGTACTTGATTATGCCGCCAATAAATACCCTGATGTTGAACGACATGTATCAGTACAAGCTTCGACCACAAATTTAGAAGCGATAAAGTTTTTCAAAAATAACTTTGATGTAAACCGCGTAGTATTACCTCGGGTTCTATCAGTGCAACAAGTTAGACAACTGGCTAAAAACAGCCCAGTGCCACTAGAAGTCTTTGCCTTTGGTAGTTTGTGTATTATGGCAGAAGGGCGCTGTTATTTATCTTCCTATATGACCGGAGAGTCACCTAATACAGTCGGGGCTTGTTCTCCTGCAAAGTATGTACGCTGGCAAGAAACTGAACAAGGACTTGAGTCTCGCTTAAATGATGTATTGATAGACAGGTACCAAGAAGATGAAAATGCCGGTTATCCTACTTTATGTAAAGGGCGCTTTGATGTTGATGGTGATGTGTACCACGCTCTTGAAGAGCCTACGAGCTTAAATACCCTCGAGTTAATTCCTGAGTTAATGGCTATGGGAATTGTTTCGGTTAAAATTGAAGGTCGTCAGCGTAGCCCAGCCTATGTTGAACAAGTAGCTAAAACTTGGCGAATGGCAATCGACAGGTGCAAACAAAGCGCTGGAGATTTTCAAGTAGATGGCGCATGGATGAAAACTCTAGCCAACTTATCTGAGGGTTCACAAACCACGTTAGGCGCATATCACCGTAAGTGGCAATAATCGACACCGTGACAACAACTTTAAGACTTTAGGAAATATATGAAATTCTCTCTTGGGCCTAATTTATTTTTTTGGCCAAAAACAGATGTTGAACAATTTTATCAACAAGCAAAAACTTCTAGCGCTGATATCATTTACCTTGGTGAAACGGTTTGCTCCAAACGTAGAGAACTACGTGCTAAGGATTGGTTAGGTTTAGGTCGTGAATTAGCTCAAGATACAAATAAGCAAATAGTTATGTCAACGATGACTTTACTTGAATCTCCGGCTGAAATTGTCACATTAAAAAAACTTTGTGATAACGGTGATTTACTCGTTGAGGCTAATGATTTAAGTGCTGTGCAAATTATGCATGACTTAGCTATGCCTTTTGTCGCAGGCCCTGCTATCAACTGTTATAACCTCTCAACATTAAAAGTGTTAATTAAACAGGGAATGACTCGTTGGTTGATGCCAGTAGAGCTTTCTGGTGATTGGTTGAAAACCATATTAGCTCAAGCTGTTGATGAAAATATTCGTGATAAGTTTGAATGTGAAGTTTTTTCTTGGGGATATTTACCGCTCGCTTATTCTGCTCGGTGTTTTACTGCACGTTCTGAAGATAGAGCAAAAGATGATTGTCAGTATTGCTGTATTAATTATCCGCAAGGTCGAAAAATGAACTCACGTGAAGGAGAGCAAGTTTTTGTATTAAATGGCATTCAAACTATGTCTGCTTATCAGTACAATCTCATTAATGAAGTCGCTCAGCTTAATGATATGGGAGTTGATATTTTGCGTATCAGTGCTGATAGTGAAAAAGCTTTTACTCAACTTGATAAGTTTAAAACACAATTATCTACTCCTACAAAGCATACTTTAGCAACAGATAAAGAATGTAATGGATTTTGGCATCAAATTGCTGGTATGTCAGTGGCATAACAATGCTATTATATGGCCGCGAATGACGATTAATTTTATTACAGTTTAGAGAATATTATGTTTACCTTAGATTTAAACCAAATGAGCCAGAATGAGTTCTTAAAAGAATACTGGCAGAAAAAGCCTGTTGTGATTAAGCAAGGCTTTAAAAATTTTGTTGATCCAATATTGCCTGACGAATTAGCAGGCCTAGCAATGGAAGAGGCAGTTGAATCTCGTTTGGTTTATAGAAAAGGAGAAGAATGGCAAGCTGAGTTCGGACCGTTTGAAAAATATGAACACCTTGGTGATAGTAATTGGTCGCTTGTAGTACAAGCCTTAGATAATTTTAGTGAAGAAGCTGCTGAAATAATTGAACCGTTTAGGTTTATCCCTCACTGGCGTTTAGACGATTTAATGGCAAGCTTTGCTACAAAAGGTGGCGGTGTTGGTCCTCATGTAGATAATTATGATGTGTTTATTTGTCAAGGTTCAGGTAAGCGTCATTGGCGTGTTGGTGACAATAGCCAACAAACTGAAGTTATTGCTCATGAAGCGCTTTTACACGTAGAACCTTTTGAAGCGATTATAGATGTTGAGCTTGAGCCTGGAGATATTTTATATATTCCACCAGGTTTCCCTCATGAAGGCATAGCACTAGAGCCATCTATGAGTTTTTCTGTTGGTTTTAGAGCTAATTCTACCGTAAGTTTATTAAGTGCATTAGCTGATCATCTTATAGATAATGAATTAGGTACTGAGCTACTTACAGATCCAGAGCGTCAAGCCATTGCCCATAGTGGTGAAATTACAAATAATGATTATTCTAGCCTGAAAAACCAGTTAACAAGCTTAATAAATAACGATGAACT
>CAXIBS010000088.1:0-8873 GCA_964022585.1 uncultured Colwellia sp. | reverse complement strand
GCCATCGCTGCCAACGTCAATTAAAGTCCCTTTTTTAAAAATTATTTGAGACTCAACAGGGATCTCTAAAGTAAAAAACTGAGTTACTGTTAGAGAAACACCTTCCAATATTTTCTTCAAAGAACTAATTGATGGGCTTACCGCATCTCTTTCAATCATCGAGATAGTGCTATTGGTTAAACCAACTCGCTTAGCTAACTCTCGCTGTGAAAGCCCATACATTTCTCTTACTTCTTTTAATCGTTTTCCTACTTCCATAATTAATTACCCTTAATAACCTAACTGCAATAACAGACAGCATTTTAGTTGATAAAGGGTAAGTTTATTACATTAATGGACTTAACTGTATGCTTCATTTCCCTTGTATTTTCGACAAGCATCACCAAAGCTCTTAAAAATCTCGGTATAAAAAGGGTTTTCTTCAATTTTCCACTCAGGATGCCACTGTAGCCCTAAGTAATAACTGGCATTATTGGCTAGAGAGAAGGCTTCCACTAAGCCATCAGGTGCAGTGCCTTCCACTTTTAAAGAACTTGCTAATTTATCTACACCTTGGCCATGTAATGAATTAATTTTCTGTGTTAATTCTCCAGCCATAATTGTGGATAAAATACCGTCTTCTGATAAATTTAAATCATGAGATAAGTCGTATTGCTCATCTATAGTCAGAGATTTGTCTTCTCTGTGCTCTATCATGTCGTCAAGTTCGAACACTTGTTGATGTAATGTTCCGCCCATCGCCACATTCATTTCTTGAAAGCCACGGCAAATTCCTAACACGGGTATTTTTAATTCAACAGCTTTTCTTAATAAGGCTAAATTAGTGTTATCTCTATTAGGATCTCGTGGCATTTCTACGCCCAATTCGCTACCACCAAAGTGGTGAGGTTCCATATTTGAATAACTACCTGTTAAATATATTCCATCTAAATGCGGTAATATTTCTAACATTGCCTCACCAAAGCTTGGAATTAAAACGGGGATAACATCACTACCGTTCATTAATGCGCGAATATATTTATCACCAACGACTTGCTGATGATGAATCCCATTAAGGCTGCTACAACAGGTAATACCAACAATAGGTTTATGATTTAACTCAACCATATAATCACTTCCAAAAAGTTACTGCGTAATTTCAATAGACATAAGGTAAATTAAAAAAAAACGATTTTCAATCAATATTTTTTACAAAAACACAATAAAATGACAACAAAGTAACTTTATGTAAAAAATATAGCCTAAATATTTGATTTGTTCTTGACGTAGCCATTACAATTGCATATTAATAGATAATGAAGAAAATATTCATCACTCGATAAAAGTATTATTGAATGATTAGTAAATTATATAAATCAATTTCGAAGGTAACTTATGATAAAAGTTGGACAGACAGCAGAAGTAGATAATTTTCTTTCCAATCACCCAGAAGTTGAGGCTGTAGATGTCCTTATTTCTGATTTAGTCGGCTTTTCACGAGGTAAACGTATTGAAAAAAGTAGTTTAGAAAAACTTTATAGTGGTGGTTTGAATATGCCAGCTACTATTTTTTCAATGAATGTTCTTGGTGACACTATAGAAGAATGTGGACTAGGGCAAGATATTGGGGAACCAGATATGGTGTGTAAGCCTATTGCCAATACTTTACATATGGCCTCGTGGCATGATCGCCCAATAGCGCAAGTGTTAATGAGCATGTTTAATCATGACGGCACACCATTTTTTGCAGATCCTCGTAACATTCTGAGTAATGTAGTTGAACAATTAGCAGCAATAAATCTATTTCCTGTTGTTGCGGTTGAATTAGAGTTTTATCTACTGGATAAAAACAAAGATGAGAATGGCAGTTTACAAGCACCAATTTCACCTAAAACCGGCAAGCGTGATGAACATACTCAAGTTTACTCAGTTGATACGTTAAATGATTACAGTGCTTTACTCGATGATATTAATCGGGTTTGTATTGAGCAAAATGTGCCTGCAGATACAGCAGTAGCTGAATGTGCTCCGGGGCAATTTGAAATAAACTTAAAGCATGAAGCAGATCCATTAGCTGCTTGTGATAATGCCATTTTACTAAAACGCATAATTAAAACGGTTGCTGATAAACACAACTTTGATGCGACATTCATGGCTAAACCTTACTCGAACGAAGCTGGCAGTGGCATGCATGTTCATGCAAGTTTGTTGGATGAGAAAGGTAACAATGTTTTTGCTGATGAAGATAAATATTACAATGAAACATTGGAGCATGCGATTGGTGGTTTACTTGAACTAATGCCTGCTTCTATGTCGCTATTATGCCCTAATGTGAACTCATACCGCCGATTTATGCCAGGCTATTATGTTGCAATGGCGAAAAACTGGGGAGTAGACAACCGAACAGTAGCACTTCGCCTGCCTAAGGGAAATAAAAAGGCCACACGTATAGAGCATAGAGTTTCAGGTGCTGACGCTAATCCTTATTTAGTCATGACCGTCATTTTAGCCTCAATTCATTATGGTATAACCAATAAGGTAGCACCAATAGCGCCGACCATAGGAAATGCCTTTGATGAAGACAGTGAAGCACTACCTTTAAAACTAGATAGAGCACTCGCAGAGTTAGATAAAGATGAAATACTGACAAGCTATTTAGGTAGTGAATTTACTAAAAATTATCATACGGTTAAAGAAAAAGAGTTAGAGCAATTTGATATGCATATTAGTGAGTTAGAAATTAAGTGGTACTTATCTAATAGTTAAGAAAATAGTAATAAATTAAAAGTTTTAGAGGATAGTTATGAATCATGTATCTCACACCGGCTCATATTATGCAGCAAGTGCTAATGATAAAGTGCAACGAGCAAAGTTAACGGAAGATATTTCTGCTGATATATGTGTTGTTGGCTCTGGTTTTACGGGTTTATCAAGTGCATTACACTTAGCTGAAAAAGGCTATAAAGTTGTCGTTGTTGAAGGTAGCCGCATAGGATTTGGCGCTTCAGGGCGAAATGGCGGTCAGTTAGTCAATAGTTACAGTAGAGATATGGATTTTATCGAACGTTATTATGGTCATAACGTTAGTAATGAAATGGGTAAAATGGCCTTTGAGGGTAGTCGAATAATTAAACGTTTTATTAACGATTATGACATCAAATGTGATTTAAAACCTGGTGGTGTTTTTGCTGCTTGTAATAATAAGCAACTAGATGAAATGGCTGCTAAGCAACAACTTTGGGTAAAACATGGTCACAGTGATACTGAATTATTAAGTGCTAGCGAGATTCAAAAGCATGTTGGTACAGATCGTTACGTCGGTGGATTACTTGATAATACCGGTGGTCATATTCATCCATTAAATTTAGCGTTAGGTGAAGCTGCTGCATTTGAAAAGTTAGGGGGAATCATATACGAGGATAGCCCTGTAATTGATATTCGCCATGGTAAAAAAGCGTTAATTAGAACTGATTCAGGCAGTGTTGCAGCTGATTTTGTAGTAGTGGCAGGCAATGCTTATCTTGAAGGGCTTTTGCCTAAGCAACAAAAGAAGTCAATGCCGTGTGGTACACAAATTATTACCACAGAAGTACTCCCTGAAGAAATGCAAAAGCAGCTATTACCAACAGATGTTTGTGTAGAAGACTGTAACTACTTATTAGATTATTTTCGTTTATCGGGAGATGGACGCTTAATTTATGGTGGTGGAACCACTTATGGCGCACGTGAACCTTCAAAAATAGAGTCGATTATTTTACCTAAAATGTTGAAAACTTTCCCTCAACTGAAAAATGTAAAAATTGATTATGCTTGGACAGGTAACTTTTTATTAACCTTAATGCGTTTGCCACAATTTGGACGTATAAATGATAATGTATATTATGCGCAAGGCTATAGTGGTCATGGTGTTACTTCAACTCACTTAGCAGGTAAAGTGATTTCTGATGCTATTGCCGGTCAAGCAGAACGTTTTGATGTTTTTGCAGGCCTACCGCAATACCCATTTCCTGGGGGGAGGCTTTTAAGAATACCTTATATCTCTACAGGTGCTTGGTATTACACTATGCGAGATAAGCTAGGTATTTAAACAGGTTTTACTAAAATATATTACGCTAAGGGTTGTTACTTTTTCATTGCTAAATAGAATAGCAGAAAGAGCAGCAACCCTTTTTGCTTTAGGTTTCTATCTCTTTCATAGCTAGCAACAAACCTTATATCGGCTTTAGTTACTTGATAAATGAAACTTCGTCACTTTATATTTAACTTGAGTGATACCTCAAAAATCAAAAGGGTAATTAGTTGATAATTCACATAAACCATCATTATTACAGGATGGATATTCAGGAGGTGGAGGTGAAGAGAAACAAACTCCTGTTATTCTTGGTATGTCAGCGATGTTGTATAAACTTGCTTTTAGATCTTTAATTTTCATTCGTTCTTCTGACAATACGGCTATTCTTTGGTAGTCAGTGGATGTTTTAGAGTATACGTAAACCTCTGCGGGCGATGGACAATATCCTATGAATGAAGTCTCTATACTTTGAATACTGCATTCATTATGTGATTTACAACCGGTAACATTAATTTCATTTAAAATCTCTTTTTTCTTATCACTCATGAATTTGTCTAAAGTAGAAGAAAAATGCCAATAAGCGTTATTTGAAGAAACTAAGTGTCTTGAGCCTGATAGCGTGTTTTTGGTTAGAGAATATACTAGTTGCTCTATTTGGGAATAATCAACGTTTTCCTCTTCCCACTCTTGGGATAGGAAATCGAGAGTTTTATTCTTACTTAAACGATGGATAGAGTTAATAATTTGTATACCATTATCTAAAATAGCATCATCATCTAAGCTTTGTAAAAATCGAGCAATATTTAAAGCCGCAAATGAATTTTTACTTGCTAGATCATGCGGTGTTAATACGTCTTTAGGCTCTACTTTATTACCTAAGGCAATATCACCAATAAAAAATTGAATTTGTTCGCCTAATATATAACCAAACCTACCATTTTCATCGGTTATACCTTTATACTCGCCTGATATGTATCTTAAACCAATGACTTTACTATCAATAATTTCACCATATGCATCCGGTTCAATGCCAGTTGAAATAAAATCTTCTTTAATTGTTTCAACGTCACTTTGACAGCCTGAAATTAAACAAAATAAAAATGCGATAAAAATATATTTAATAGTCATAAAAGTAGAATTAACTCGATTAATTAAAAATAAGGTGCTGTCAAAAGTGGCAAAATAGTAATTGGCTAATTACCTATTGAAGCAAAAGCCAATTGATTATTTTTCTATTAAAGGAAGGTGATTAATTTAGCGTCGAGTCACAATTTCCACCTTTGGCCATCCCTAATCTTTGTACTTCTGATTTACCTGTTTCGGTATGAGCTAGTTCAAGATCTGCACCACCGACAAATGCGCCCATTTTAATAAACTGTTCTATAAAATATAGCTCTCCATTCTTAGCATTTATTGTTAATGTATTAGGAGAAAACTCTGATTCTGTTGATATTTCGAGTTTTTCATTGCCAGGAACTTCTTTGTAAAAGAAAACTCCTTTTGCAGTTTGTCCAACACAATCTGTCCCAATCCACACGTCTTTTTTTAATGCAGCGCCAACAAATGTGTCTTTACGGTAGACATAAATCCCAGCAGTGTCCTGAGAGGGAGAATTAAATTCTTTTGCAGTATTTGCAGTTTCTTTTGACTCCATAGGAACTGAAGAACAGCCTGCTAATGATGCTGTAACTATTGCGGCAAGTATTACTGATTTCATTAAAGATCCTTTTCACTTTATTATTAATTAAGAGCAAAACACTCTGTTTATTGATGTAATATCAAGAAGAGATTATACATACCTTTTAGCAATAAGCTCCACTTAAAATAAAAACAATTGTGATTAATTTCAATGGATTAAATAAGAGGATTCTTTGATTTTTTAGCTGAACTAGCGTTTAAAGAACTTTCATTAATAGTGATATTTACTCTAATATTATTGAATCAAGCGGAATCAGCTTTATTCAGTAGGAGTATACTCAATAAAAAAGCTAACAATTACTTGTTAGCTTTTTTAGGTGTATTTTCTATTGGTTCTTGAATTTCATTACTAATCGAGAGTTTTAGAGAGTGTTCTCTCTCTTTCGCATTTGCCACATTGCTGATATTACACCAATGGCGACGATTAAAATCATGATGGTTGCTAATGCATTGACTTCAGGGGTCACGCCTAATCTTATCTTAGAAAAAATAACCATCGGCAGGGTGCTATTACCAGGGCCAGAAACAAAGCTTGCGATGACTAAATCATCTAACGACATAGTAAAGGCTAATAACCAACCTGAAATAATTGCAGGTGAGATAATAGGTAATGTAACTAGAAAAAATAAGCTATGAGGCTTCGCCCCTAAATCCATTGCAGCTTCTTCTAAAGAGTCATCCATTTGTGCCAAACGAGACTGTACAATAACGGCAACGTAAGCCATACAAAAGGTTGTATGGGCAATTATTATTGTAGTAATACCTCGGCCTGCTGGCCAGCCAATAAGGCTTTCTAATGACACAAACAGCAACAGTAATGATAAACCAGTGATAACTTCAGGCATTATAAGCGGAGCACTTACCCAGCCTGACACAATTAACTTACCCGGAAACTTACCCATTCTACTCAGTACATAACCTGCAAGCACACCAAGAATTACTGAAAGAGTTGCTGTTATAAAGGCAACATTCAAGCTAACTAATGCGGCATCAATAATTTGTTGGTTATTAAATAATTCAACATACCACTTTATAGACCAACCACCCCATACTGTCACAAGTTTAGATTTATTAAAGCTATAAATAATTAATGAAATTATTGGTGCGTAAAGAAATATAAAACCAAATAATGATGAGATTGATAAAAACTTTGAATTTCTAGTCATTATGCTTCCCCTTCTTTTTTGCCATTACGTAAAAACATAATAGGAACCACTAAAATAACTAGCATCATGGTTGCTACAGCTGAAGCCATTGGCCAGTCTCTATTAAGGAAAAACTCATCCCAAAGCACTCGCCCAATCATTAAGGTATCTGAAGCACCTAATAGGGCAGGGATAACAAACTCACCAACTGCAGGTATAAATACTAATAAACAACCCGCTAAGATACCCGGCATAGACAAGGGTAATGTCACTAAGAAAAATGCTTTAACAGGCCCAGCCCCAAGATCCTTTGCCGCTTCAATTAAACTGCCATCTAGTTTTTCTAGTGTGGTATACAAAGGTAAAATCATAAAAGGTAAATAGGTATAAACAATACCGATATAAACGGCAAAGTCTGTTTGTAACATTTGTAGTGGTTGGTCAATAATGCCAATGGCTTGTAGAAACTCGTTCACAATACCATTCTTCTTAAGAAAGCCCATCCATGCATAAACTCTTAATAAAAAAGAAGTCCAAAAAGGCAAAATCACAAGTGTTAATAATAATGTACGTGTAGAGCCTGATTTACTTGCAATAAAATAGGCCATGGGAAAGCCGATAATTAAGGTAAAAAAGGTTGATACAGCGGCAATTTTGACTGAGCTTAGGTAAGCATCTAAATAAAAAGTGTCTTCAAAAAGGTATAAATAATTTCCCAGTTTTATTTTTATATCAATAATGGCATCGTCTAAATCCCATGAAAACATATCAGTGTAAGGAGGAATCGCAATTGCAGATTCAGCCAGTGATATCTTGAAAACGACGAGAAAAGGGATAAAGAAAAATAAGGCTAGCCAAAATGAAGGGATGGAAATAACAGCCCATCTTCCCCAGCGAATTTTTCTTAATAAACTAAATCGAGTTTTGACTGTGTCATAGCGACCGAGCCAAAAAGTTCCGGTTACTTTGCTCATGATGTTAATACCACGCTGCTGTCGTAGTCCCAAGCAAGATAAACAAAATCATCCCAAGTAAGTGGGTTACGATTCTCTCTTACAAGGTTAGGTAGAGTTACACGTACAACGCTGCCACTTTCTAACTTAATTCTAAAAATAGAAAGGTTACCCATATAAGCAATATCGATAATTTGACCGTGTAAACAGTTAAACTCTTGATCAGGTTTTTTTCTACTGACTTTCATTTTTTCTGGGCGAATAGCCACCGTAACTTTTTGGTTAGGTGCACAGCTAATCCCATGATTTACAAAGAAGTTACAACCAGCTTCTTTGGACTTTATTTTAACATGCTCAACCTCATCTTCATAAACGCGGCCTTCAAATAAATTGATAGAGCCAATGAATTCAGCTACAAAGCGACTACTTGGGTATTCATATACATCACGAGGTTCATCAACTTGGGTGATAACCCCATTACCCATTACACCAATACGTGTGGCGAGTGTCATGGCCTCTTCTTGGTCATGAGTTACTACAACAAAGGTAACCCCTAATTTATCTTGAATGTTTACCAGTTCAAATTGCGTTTCTTCTCGAAGCTTTTTATCCAATGCTCCTAATGGTTCATCAAGTAAAAGTAATTTTGGTCGCTTGATTAATGCTCTTGCTAAGGCGACACGTTGACGTTGTCCACCGGATAATTGGTCAGGCTTTCTATCTGCAAATTGTTCTATTTGCATCATAGTTAGCATTTCATCAACACGCTGATCTATTTCTTTTTTAGGTACTTTGTCTCGTTTTAAGCCAAAGGCTATATTTTTAGCAACAGACATATGAGGGAATAATGCATACGATTGAAACATCATATTTATTGGGCGGTTCCATGGCTCAATATTTGCCATATCAACGCCATCAATAAGAACTTGCCCAGTAGTAAGTTCTTCAAAGCCCGCTAATATCCTTAATAAAGTACTTTTACCAGATCCCGAACCTCCTAATAGACAAAATAATTCATTTTCATAA
>CAXIBS010000087.1:0-9376 GCA_964022585.1 uncultured Colwellia sp. | reverse complement strand
TGCGACTTCTTAGACTTTCCAATTAACATCAGGTTTCCAGTTATTAGTCCATGTAGGAATATCATTGGCTGGCATAGGCTTAGCAATCCCATAACCTTGTGCCAAATCACAACCCAGCTGTAATAATGTACTGCCGTGTTCGGCTGTTTCCAATCCTTCAGCAATCACATCACGTTTGAATGATTTAGCTAAGGCTATCACACCTTCTATAATAGCTAAGTCGTCGGCATCATGTGACATATCTCGAACAAAGGTTTGGTCTATTTTAATAATATTTGCTGGTAATCGTCTAAGGTGTGTTAAAGAAGAATAGCCGGTACCAAAATCATCGAGAGAAAAGGTTACACCAAGCGCTATACAGGCATTCATTATGGTTGAAATATGGTTCACATCTTTTAAGGCGCTTGTTTCTAAAATTTCTAGCTCCAAATTGTGTGGCGAAACATCGTCATGAGCAGCTAAGAGTGCTGTTAAGCGGGATACAAAATTAGATTGCTGAAGTTGATAAGCACTGATATTGATACTAATGGGAAGTGTGAAGCCCATTTTTTGCCATTGACTCATTTGGTTAAGTGCGGTGCTAATGACCCATTCACCTACATTAATACTGATAGCATGGCCTTCAATAAAAGGTAAAAAGTCTAGAGGTGACAATAAGCCACGTCGCGGGTGCTGCCAACGGAGTAATGCTTCTACACCTACTACTTTTCCTGTAACCATATTCACTTTAGGTTGATAGTATAAGACAAGTTCGCCATGTTTGATTGCTGCGCTAATATTGTTAATAGTTTCTTGTCGAGAACTCACTACACCATCGTGTTCAGTATCAAATAGATGATAACAGTTTTTACCTGAAAGTTTCGCCAAGTACATTGCTTGGTCGGCATGTCGTATCAATATATCTGCATCTACGCCATCTTGTGGATAAAGAGTAACCCCAATACTGGCAGTAACCTGCAATTTAATTGCATTAATCGTTATAGGCTCAGACGCGGCGAGTAACAACCTTTCTAATATTTGTTTATAGTTTTCGTTTTTGTCTAAAGCCGGCAGTACAGCAACAAATTCATCTCCTCCAATTCGGGCTAAAGTATCTCCTTCGCGTAAAGCGTCTTGCATTTGTTTAGCCAGTACAATGAGTAATTCATCACCCACGTTATGTCCATGTGTATCATTAACGGCTTTAAAGCCGTCTAAATCTAAGAATATCACAGCAAGTGAGTTATGACTGCGAAGGCTTCCTGCTATGGCTTGGTTTAATCGATCAGCGAGTAATACGCGATTAGGAAGGTTGGTTAACACATCATAGTGAACAATACGCTCCAGTTGACTTTGATGTTTTTTCATTAGAGTAATATCGCTAAATAAGGCAACGTAGTTTTGTACTTGCCCAGCTGTATTATTCACTGCACTGATGGTGAGTAGCTCAGCAAATAACTCTCCATTTTTATGTCGGTTCCATATTTCGCCAAACCAATGCTCTTTTTCTAATAAGGACTTCCACATTAAGTTATAAAACTCAGGGGACTGGAGTCCTGATTGAAGTATGCGAGGGTTTTTGTTAATGATTTCTTCACGGCTATAACCTGTGATAACACTGAATGTTTCGTTAACTTCGATAATTATGCCGTTCGCATCGGTAATAAAAATTCCTTCACGCGCATTGGCAAAAACACTGGCGGCTAGCATGAGTTTTTCATTTGCTTTTTCTAGGTTTATTGTTCTTTCTTTTACTTCCTGATCTAATTTAAGGTTATAACCATCTAAGCTTTTGTTGAGTTTATTTATGTAGAACAATCTTATAACTAATAATACAACTCCAAGCGTAATTGCAAATATAATCACGGCGTACTTTTCAAACACTTCAGCGAAACTTATTTCATGAAAATCATAAGGAGAAATATGAAGCTTTTTAATAAGCTCATGCACAGCATTATAATCCAGCGGTACTGTCCAACCGTCGGCATTAATATCTTTGAAATCTTTATAGTTTGAAGAAATATTAAGTAGCACTGACAAAACATCATTGGCTAGTTTATTTGGGGTATGCTTTAGCTTTGCAAATGGCCATTCAGGGTAAAGTTGTGTGCTAACTAAGTAAGGGAAGTTTTCATGATGTTTATTGTTAATAACTTTAATATCTGAAAGTTGTATCTTTCCTTCGTTAACTAATCGCTCAAGGGTATCTGTTCGTACTGTTCCTGAATCTACATACCCTTTTAACACGGCATCAACAACGGCGTCATGAGTTTTTAAAAAAGTTAGAGTAATATCATGTTGAGCAATTCCATGGTTAGTAAGTTCGTTATAAGCCATAACCCATCCACCAAAAGAATACTCATCAACAGCTGCAAATGATTTTCCTTTAATATCTGTGATAGTTTTAATTTGTTGATTATCACGCTTTGTGATAATAACCCCACCGAACTCGCTAAACTTTTTCTGTGTTGAGTTATTATTATTTAGAAGGGTAGCAATACGGGAAGCACCGTAAATATGCTCTAGCTCTACGTAATTAAGGGGATTTGTAATAAAAAAATCTACTTCATTCTTTTCAATAGCTATACTAAGTTGATTAAAATCTAATGGCTGTACTGTGAAGTAATAGTTATCAAGTAGAGTATTTAGATAGCTAGTTAAAGGGGTCCATCGCTCTAAAGTAGCTTCAATTGTGCGTTCTGCTAGTACGCCTATTTTAACTTGAGCTCTATTCAAATTTAATGGATCAACGAATGCATTTACTGCTCCTTTCTTATCTAATAAATTGGCAAGGCGAAAAACTTCTGCGATCTTATTAAATTTATTTATGCTGAGTTGCCCAAATTCAATGCCTTTAACCAGAGCTAATTGCTTTAAAATACTTCCTTCATAAATTAGGCTATCAATAGATTTATTTTGAGTATTATATTTGTCATAAATTAGTTGAGCTGTCTTTTCAATATGTTCAAAAGCCCATAACCAACCTTTTTTAGAAGCGGCATAAAATTTTCGAACTCGTTGTGAATGGTTTACTATTTCGTTGTCCGATGTGAATAAAATATCACCGTAGAAGTCATAACCATAATCTTTCGGGTTAAAAATTTGATATGGAATATTTTTATTTGCTAAGTGAAAAGGTTCATTAGATAGGTAGGAAGCCATGGCATCAGTCTTCCCTTTAATTAAATCGTTGTAGTTAAATGAATGACTTTGAACAACAAAATCACTTTCATTTATACCATTTGAAAGTAACATCGATGTAATTGATGCTGCTCGTACAGCATCTTCGGTGATCATTACTCTCTTGCCTCGAATGTCTTGAATTGTTTTAAATGATGGATTGGTCGTTACAAGGACTGAAGCAGAGCTTTGATATAAAGCACCCAATGCAACAACAGGCTTGCCATTATATCTTTCAATAAGTAATGATGACTTACCTATGCCAAAATTTGTTTTTCCTGAGACTACATCATCAATAATATCAATAGAGTGATCAAATTCATTGATATTAACGTCTAAGCCAGCGTCTTGATAAAAGCCAAACTCTTTAGCGATATAAAAACCAGCATATTGAAATTGATGTTTCCAGCCTAATTGTAGATCTACTTTTTCGGTACTAGAAGTTTGCGCCATAGTAAAAAATGACAGTAACAGTATCGTGATAAATAGTAGCGCTCGTTTCATTAGAATCCTTCTAAAACAACTAAGAATATTTTCCCTATAGCCTGAATTCATCATGTCATAAAAAAGCAGGATAAACCTTATTTTTTATCACATTTAATTTGAATTATTGGGCAATGATAACGTTAAGTTTTCAGCTAGTATCTTTTTATCTATTTAGGTTACAATAAATATAGTAAAGCTTTGAACAATATGATGGTTTTGAGTGCAAGGAACAAATTAATAGTAATTTATTTTAATGTTAACGTGTTGGATTGAATGGCTATGAGTAAGAGTAATACAGTTAGTTTTTTGCCTCTTAAGTTAAACTATTGGGTATATTAGTGTGAGTTATTTATTAGCTTATAAAAGTAATAACAGCCACGAATGGGCTGTTATTCATTGAAAAAATTAACTATTTTTTTTCTGCTCTTGTTCCCAAGCCCATTTTGGCGGTTTTACTAATAAATTCCAACGATAACTCCAACTAGGGGCATTAATTAATTGTTCTCCTAATTTTGTGAAACCACTGAAGAATATTTTTATGGGGTTAATGCTATTTATTCTCGGAAAAACACCGTACCTTACAGGCTCTTCCTCTTTTGCAAATGTTCCAAACATGCGATCCCAAATAATAAAAATACCAGCATAATTTTTATCTAAATATTTTCGATTAGTTGCATGATGCACTCTATGATGAGATGGCGTATTAAAAACAGCCTCTACGGGTTTTGGCAGCTTTTTTACCACTTCAGTATGTAATAATGTTTGAAATACTTGCACAATCACCTCTGATAGAAAAATAATAAATGGATGAAAACCCAAAAGAGCCAATGGTAAATGGAAAAATAACGGGAATAACCAGTCTAAAGGGCCATGTCGGTACGCTACTGAAATATTAAAGTGTGGAGAGCTATGATGAACAGTATGTGTTGCCCAAGCTAAGCCATTAGAGTGTAAAAACCTATGTTCCCAGTAATAGGCTAAATCAGCCAAAATAACGCAGCACAGTATCGTCCACGGGGTAAGTGGGAGTTCTATAATGCGGAAGTTATCATAAACATAAAGAAATATTCCGGCATAGGTTAATGCGACAAAAGCAACAATCACTATAAATATAACCAAGGTGACATAATTAGCAACACTGTCACCTAATAGGTTCTTAGTGAATTGTTTTTTCATAGCGTAGCGCAGAAGCTCTAGTAGAAATAAGCCAAACGCAATAACTAAAAACCAATCGTCTAGCCAAGTTTCCAACCACCAAATGTCATCTGTAGAGAATGTTTGAGTTAAAAATTCCACCATAATCTCCTTATTTATATGAAACAAAAATTTCGCTGTTATCAACAGTGCTATCAGCGTTCAGGTAATGTACCTCAACAACGGCTAAGACACTTTGGCGGTAATCTATTTTATTCCACGCACCCTTTAGCTGAGAGTCATCGTATTTTCCTCTACTTACTAATACTGAAAATGGGGTTGTTGGCAAATTAGTTTTATTGACATTCGGCTTCATCTCTTGGGTATCAAAACCTATAGAAACAATGGCACTTTCATATGATGATGAAAAATCACGGTAATAAACAAAAATTTTACTTGGGTTTTTCTTCAAGCTTTTTTGTAGCGCTTTATTGTTATTAAAGTCTTTCCACAAGTTTGGTAATTGGTTTAAATAAGTTTTTTGGGTAACACCTGAAATTTGCACTTTGTCAAAATATAATGAATTCGATACTTTTTTGACCTGTTCAGTAGTTTGTTCTTTATGAGCTGTTGGTGCATTTTCTTTGGTTTTTTTAGTTAATACTGTATTACTAGTGTTTGTCAAAATAGGGCTTGCAACAGCATTGTTTGGTTGAAAAGTAGCCAGTGACCAGATTAGACAAACAATAGCTAAACTGGTCACTACTGAAGGAAATAAACTCATAAAAACCTCATTAAGAAAGTACGTTAATAAAGCATAGTTTATATATTGACATTTAAATTGTCAATAAGACAATTTACTGTAATTAGTTAGTCATAAGAACTTGGCAAAGTAATTTTGAACTTTGTTTTAGTTTATGAATTTGATCTATTAACTTTAAGGGTAAAAGAGACTCTGCTAATAAGTAGTTTGCGTAGACTCCATGACTGACAAGTTCAAGCTTAGAAATATCTGCATTAGGGTAGTCATTTGCAAGAACGCTAGCGACGTTCTGTATAAAATCAGTCATTATCTTTTCTTGATCTTGCCTTATTAAAGGCAATCTTTTAGCTTCAGAAAATAGTGCTTCACCAATGATTGTAGTATCTACTCGCTCTTTAGAGCCAATTAAAAACATAGATTCAATGAGGCTTTCTGATTTATTTTCACTCGGTAGCCATTTTAACAACTCAACCCATTGCATTGCGTAAGCCTGACTCCACCGGCTGCTCAATGCGCAAATAATTTCGTCACGGTTGCCAATATAGTGACGTAAAATACTACGTTTAAAACCTGCTTTGTCAGCAATGTTTGCTAAGGATGTTGCCTGAATTCCATTTTCTATAATACAAGTCTCTAACGCATCAAGAATTTCTTCAGCGCGTTGAGCTGCCATGCTTGGTCTGCCCATACTCAATCTCAATAAATAAAATGTTTTATTATCATAGCAGAAAAATAGTTTAATTGTCATGTTGACAATTAATGTTGTTTTATCTTAAGCTATAAATTGTCAAGATGACAATTTATAGCTTTGGAGTATAAAAATGAAGTACTTATCTTTTGTATTAATAGGTATCGCAGCCATAAGTGGTTGTGGTGGTGGCAATGAAACCGAAAAGCCGGTTATTAAACCGCCTAAAGTAACTCCTCCACAAACAATAAGCCCACCGAAAAACAAAGCTAGCTATATTGGTTTTGAATCTGGCCCAGTTCGTCCAATAGCAAAAACTGATGATAACAGGATGCTTGTAGTGACAAACACCTCTAACAATCGCCTTGAAGTTTTTGCACTTAATGAACAAGGTGAAGCCAGTTATGAGCAATCCGTTGATGTTGGATTAGAACCAGTTGCTGTTGCTATTGCTAATAATCAGGCATGGGTTGTAAATCATTTATCTGATTCTATTAGTATTATTGATATGCAGTCTTCTCCGATGAGAGTCATTAAAACCCTATTAGTAGGAGATGAACCGAGAGATATAGTCTTTGCCAAAGGAAAAGCATTCATCACGACAGCTCATCGTGGACAACAGCGAATGAATCCTGCACTTGTACAGGTTGATGGAGCAGGTGATCCAAAGCTGCACACACCGAGTATAGAGCGGGCGGATATTTGGGTATTTAATCAAGAAGACTTAGGTGATTCACTTGGCGGAAAGCCAGAAAAAATAATATCACTTTTTGGCGACACGCTTCGTGGCTTGGCGTTGTCTTCAGATAAAAGTACTTTATACGCGGGTGTGATGAATTCTGGTAACCAAACTACTGCAGTGCATGAGTCTGTTATGTGCAGCGGCTTTGAAGATGATGAATATGGTGCTTATCCTTGTCAGGTAATGGATAATATCAGCAGTCCAAATGGGTTAAAGAATGCATACTTGCCAGGGGGACGTACAGCACCAGGTATAAATGCGAATGGTGACGATCAACCTTGGACTAGTATGATAGTTAAATATGATCAAGAAACTAAGCAATGGCAAGATACAAAAGGTCGTAACTTCTCAAATGGTATAAGATTTAATTTACCTGATCTGGATGTCTTTGCTATTGATACGCAAACACTCAATGAAACGGCATCATACGCACATGTAGGAACTACATTATTTAACCTAGCCGTTAACCCTAAAAGTGGTGAAGTATATGTGTCCAATACTGAAGCTAACAATGCAACACGCTTTGAAGGGCCGGGTAGTTTTACAGGCTCTACAGTGCAAGGCAATATTGCTCAAAGCCGCATAACTGTTATTTCTCCGGCAAATAAAGATGTTAAACCGCGCCACCTTAATCGTCATATTGATTACTCAAACTTGAAAGGCAATGGCTTAGTTAAACATGCTAGCTTATCCACCCCCACTCAAATTGCTATATCCCAAGATGGTGGAACACTTTATAACGCTGTTATTGGATCCAATAAAGTTGCAGTGCTTCCTACTAATCAACTTTCGCAAGATAGTTTTTGGGATAATGAGGGGCAAGAGTTTGATCCAATAACCTTAAGTGAGAGCTATATATCAATTGAAGGTGGACCAAGTGGCTTATTATTGGCTGAATCAATGCAGTCTCTCTATGTTTATACACGGTTTGATAATGCGCTGGTACGAATAGATCTTAACGATAAAAAAGAAAAACAACGCATGGCTATGGCGACAACTGAGCCTGAATCTTTTATTGCAGGTCGAGCTATGCTTTATGATGCAAATCGCTCTTCTTCAAATGGAGAGTCATCGTGTGCAAGCTGTCATATATTTGGTGATACCGACCATTTAAGTTGGAACTTAGGCAACCCTGACGCGACAAATGGTATTAACCCACAACCTTTTCCTACAGAGAATATTTCTGAGTTAGGCTGTACTTTAGTTGGCCCGCAGGATGAAAGTTGCCAATTACTTGAAATTATTAACGGTGATGGTAATAAGCGCACCATTGCTTCAATGAAAGGTCCTATGGGCACACAAACTATGCGTGGAATGCAGAATCATGGGCATATGCATTGGCGTGGCGATCGTTCTGTCGGATATTTTGGTGAAGACACAGCGCAAACTCTTGATGAAAAAACATCGTTCAAGAATTTTATTGTTGCCTTTGAAGGGCTGCTTGGCTTAGATGTTCATTTACCAGCAAGTGTTGAAGCAAATGGTAAATCACAAAAAGTTATCCAACTAGAGCAAGATGTCGACAAGTTCTCTGATTTTATGCTACATGTCGCTTTACCGCCAAACCCTCTTAGAAAGTTAGATAACACGCTATCAGCGTCTGCTCAATTAGGTGCAAACTTTTTTCATGGTGAACGTCGCTCTGACGGTTTAGCCGAAGACACAGCAATTAATGGTGACACAACAGACGGTGTTAATTGTGAAGGCTGTCATGGTGTTGATCATGTTAAAGGGTTTTACGGTAGTCGGGGAGAGGTAGCACACGGTGGTGAAATTCAAATACTTAAAGTACCTCAATTGAGAAATTTATATACACGTGTTGGCATGTTTGGTCTGCCTGATCGCGAAGGCTTTTTACCATCACACACAAAAAATCATCAAGGAGATCAAATTAGAGGTTTTGGTTTTTTACACGATGGAGCGACAGATCAATTAGTCAATTTTTTAAGGGGTGGCGTATTTGATAACGGAGAAACAGATTGCCTAGAAGGCACAGATGAACGACATGGTTGTCAATTTAACTTTGGTAAAGTGGGTATTCCAAGTGAGGAAGTTCGCCATGGGCTTGTAGATTATTTAATGGAATTTGATAACGATTTAGCCCCAATTGTGGGTCAACAGATTACTCTTAATATGGACTCACCTGATGCAGTTGAGCAACGTATAGCGCTTTTTGAACAAAGAGCTAAAACGCCTTTTACTTCAAAGTTACTGGGGGGAGATGTATACGAATGTGAGTTTATTGCTACAGGTGTTATTGAAAATAAAAAACGTGGCTACTTTTTCGATATTAAAGAAAATATGTTTAGAAGTGATGCAATAAGTGAAGCTCTAATCAGCCTGTCGGGTATTATTTCATTGGCTAAAGAGTCTGGAAATAGCCTGACATTTACCTGTACCGTCC